>JBDKUO010000006.1 GCA_039679645.1 Armatimonadota bacterium | reverse complement strand
GGTGTTGCCATTTTGCAGGCCATGGAGACGGTGGCCGGAACAGTGTCGAACGATATTCTCTCAGACGCGCTGCTCGAGGCGAGGGCAAGGATAAGAGAGGGTGACCGTATAGCCGAGCCGCTGGGCAAGAGCAAACTCTTCCCGCCGATGGTGGTGCAGATGATCTCAATCGGCGAGGAGTCCGGTTCGCTTGACCCAATGCTCAGCAAGGTTGCCGATTTCTATGAGGATGAAGTCGACGCGGCCGTATCCAGTCTGACTGCGGCTATTGAGCCTGTTATGATCGTTATGCTGGGCGGGATCGTAGGCTGCATTGTTATTGCAATGTTTATGCCGCTGATCGCTGTTATTCAGAACCTTTCCGGAGGTGGCGGTTAGCGTGCTGCCTGTCTGGTTTGGAATCTTGATCTTGATAGCGTTTATATACGGGACGGCGATAGGAAGTTTCCTGAATGTATGTATATACAGGATTCCCGAGGAGCAGTCAATCGTGACGCCTCCCTCGCACTGCCCTAAGTGTAACAACAGACTTAAGTGGATCGACCTGGTACCTCTGCTGAGCTTTCTGATGCTTGGTAGAAAGTGCCGTTATTGCGGTGAGCCTATCAGTTGGCGATATTTCACCGTGGAGCTTATAACCGGCCTGCTCTTTGTAGGCACGTATTTGAGATACGGTTTTAGTATAGATGTCTTCGTATATGCATTTTTTATCTGTGCATTGCTCATAGCGTTCTTCGTTGATCTGGATCGGTTTATCATTCCTGACCAGGTGGTGATATTCGGTCTCATTCTGGGGGTGTTGAAAGACGTTGCCCATATCATAGCCGGTGATATCAAGCTGCTGCATATACCGACTGCGTCCGGCGCGTCTCTACCGATGCTGCCGAGCATAGCAGGGATGGTGGTATGCGCAGGTGTTTTCTATCTGATTGCATATATCGGCTACTTCGTCTTTCGGCCCAGGGGCAAGTCTGAGGATGATGCCGATGACGGTGAGTATGAAGGCGCCCTGGGCGGCGGCGATATAAACCTGGCTGCCGCGGTAGGAGCAGTGCTGGGAGTGATGCCTGCGCTGGTCTCTTTCTTTATCGCGGTTATGGTCGGCTCCGTAGTAGGGGTCACATATCTGATCTTGAAGAGCCGTGCCGACAAGAAGGGCATGTCCTTGCGGACGGAGATACCTTTCGGCCCGCACATGGTGATCGGGGCTCTTGCGGTCATACTGGCCGCGCCGCAGCTCAGCGCAATCTGGTCCTGGTGGGTCGGCATAATAACGCCGTAATGACGGATGATGGAACATACTGGCGGGTTATATCGCCAAAAGTGTATAATTAACTAACGACTTCCGTGCGGAGGTGTATTTGAATGAGAACATCAAATAAAGGTTTTTCGCTGGTAGAGCTTCTGACTGTTATCGCGATTATAGCAATTTTAGCCGCGGTTATTTTTCCTGTAATGGGTGTGGTGAAGGAGAGGGCGCGTCAGAACAACTGCATGTCCAACCTTCATCAGATAGGCACGGCTGTCGCAATGTTTAAGACCGATAACCGCAAATATCCGCTTGCCCTGGTCGGCGCTGTAGATGCTAACGGTGTTGATATAGATGAAGGAACTGCAGGCAATGCGGTGGACTTTACATCCGCAAAGAGCGATAACTACCTGTTTACGGAATACGTGCCGTCATTTAAGGCATTTCACTGCCCGTCATCGAGTATATCGGACACAAAATCGGTAGTCAAGGTCCCGCAGAAGGCATACGCGGATAGTCCGACGATGTATATATACGTATATAACAGCTATGAAGCCTTTGTAAGCAATGGCGGCTCGGTTGATCGCCATTATTACACTGACTGGGCAAGCGAAACCGACAATTCGACTACCGGTGTGAGCAGGCTGCATCCGGATGAAGGAACAGATAATGAGACTAAGCAGCAGGACGACTACGAGCGCCAGCTCAAGTTCAGGAACCCACCTGCCGATACGGTCATAACATGGTGTTCCTATCACCAGACGGGCACGTCTACCACACCGAGCGGCAGTGCTATCGTGCTCTTCCTCGACGGCAGCACGGAACGCGTGCCGGCAAATAAAGTGGAAGCCTGCAAGTGGCGAGTTCGACCGACCAAGGGCTAGTTCGAGTCCGCGGCCTCGTCGAGTGATGTATTTTTCGCGTTGGGACGGGAATGATCCTGTCCCAACGTGCGCGTTATGGTAAATTCTTAATATGAATGCTTAGTCCCTATGCGGAACATTAGAGGGCGCACGATAGTCGTACCATCGGTGGATATAAATGGATAAAATCCTGCGAAACAAGTCAGGCACATCGCTTGTCGAAGTGCTGGTGGTTATGGTGGTGCTGCTTGTCGGGATCATGACTGTTATCCAGATGTTCCCGACGGGTTTTGGCGTGGTCAAGGCCGCCGAGAGCCGCACAATCGCCACACGTCTTGCCCAGCAGGAGCTTGAGCGCTGGAAAGCTATGTCTGCGAATCTTCCCACCGGTATTATCCCCATTAAAGAAGACGGCACATTCTTTGCCGACAATGCCGGATACAGCGCTCAAATTCGCAATACGTGCGTGCTGGCAGGCCCACCTTTTGGCGAGTTTATGAATGTTGACGGCGTTTTGGAGCGGGGAAACGTGCTCAATGTTCGCCAGGTCATCGGCGAGACCACTTCTATTCCTGCTCCCGGCTATTTCCAGACAGGCAGCGGTACCGAGTTCGGCTCGAAATACACTCTTGCCTTCAGCCCGATAGATGTATATACCAGCGGCACTGAGCTGAACGGTCTTAGTATAAAAAGTGGTCCATTACAGCGCGTTGCAAGCGCTCTGGGGTATCTCGCCTCTATCAAGCGCGGCCAATATGGGATTCGTTATACGTCCGGTTCGTCAGAATTCTACGTGGAATTTCCGAAGGAAAGTTCGAGTATAAACAGGTTTTATTACATAAGCTATTCATATTGGGTAGTGCCGAGCGGCAGCCCTGCCAGCGAACCGTTTTTAATAAGCAAGCTGGACCAGCGTGTGCCTGAGACCGGCACAATTGCCGGCGACGATACGGGTTGGCAGACAGTGACCATAGACCCTCCTAGCGGCTATGACGTTATCGGCATTCAGGAGAGTTCGGATACCTGTGCGCGCGGGTTTTTGCCGTTGGGCGCAGGCGCCGCGTGGACGTCCGACCCATACACCTACAAGCTGGCCGATTCGGTCCTGGGCATTATTTCGTTCAACCCTAATGCGCAGAACCGGTATGAATACACTGCTTACGGCAAGCGTCCTATCGAAGCGAGTATCGATTATCGTATCTACGACCCCCGCATAATACGTGAAGATAAAGTAGTCCCCGATGTGGATGACAGCGCTGGGAATATCCCGGTCAAACTGGCTCTGAGGTTTATTCTCAATGCAGGCAAGCCGGATGATATCACAGACGGTGATGCTACAGATAACCCCGATGAGCCTACCTTCGAGGGTCTTATGCGCGAATATGAGGGTAGGCCTCAACTGGGACGCAAGATTACCATCGCCGATGACCTGACAATACGCTATTCTATGCTCATAGTCGACCTCAAGACCGGTTTGAGGGTGGGGGTCCCGAGTACAGTGGCTGGCAAGGGCATACCTCTTTATACGGATGAGTTTATAGACTACAAGACAGGTGTGGTAAAGCTCCCTGGTCCCGGGGCGACCGGCAATAACATAGCTTGCCTGATAGACTACAACAACGATATTCAAGTCAGTACCATAGACCTTCGCGGACGCAACCTCAGGTTTTTGTACAGGGCAGACGGTGACTGGTCCGTCCAGTGTAATAAGGCCTACGCCAATTACTCGAGAGTCTATGACAAATCAGGTATCGATTACTACCATTACTGCCTTAGCAAAGACAATCCCAACCGGCTGCTTTTTGCTCCGTGCGATGCCCAAAAGACCGTCTCAGTGGACTATACATACGTTACAACCTCCGACAATATAGAGCATCGTGTTGTCGGCAGGGCATGCCAGATATCAGATATGGCCTCAGATAGCCCGGGCGAGGATGGCTACTATTATTTGGATATTAAAGTGCCGACCAGTGATACATACACAATCACACGTATATCCGTAATCGGCACATCGTTTATGGCCAGAGTAATCTGGCGCGACGGCAAACACTGGCGTCATGTTGATATGGATACTAACCTCGTAAGAGGCGCACAATGAAAATGAATAGAATTCAACGCTACAATCGGGGTTTCACGCTCATCGAGCTGCTCGTTGTGCTTGCCATATCCATGGTGCTCATGGGGCTGGTACTCTATCCGGTCACGCAGTCATTCAAGATGACCCGCAGCGCCCAGGCGATGGTGGAGTCGCAGGATGCCGCGCGTTTCGCCATGGAGCAGATCAGCCGCGATCTCGGCGAGGCGATGGATATCGTCGAGTATGATAACGCCCAGCCTCTGCAGATTCCTGTACTTCAGTCCAATAGCACCGTGCAGTATCTGGACGTTCCGAACGCGAAAATAGACTTCGTCCTTCCCAAAATGATCGCTCACTGCAATAATCCCGATCATCCAGTGGATGCGACCGATCCAACCAGATATCCTCGCGACTTTGAGCGCGGCGATGAAGCGCAGCCAAGTTGTCCTGTGTGCGGTTCGACCGATGTCGAGATTCGTCCCAAATTGCCGCTGGAGCCGGACACCAAGGTCGTCAGATATTTCCTTGGCCTGATGTATAATAATCCCAGGCCGGACGACCCGACCGGACCCGATTTCGGCTGGCTCTCGCCATGGGGCAATCATGTCGAGGCGGGCAAGGGCAATCAGGTAGTCCTTTACAGAATCGAGTTCGACCCTTCCGACAAGACCATTTTTGGCGCCGATAAAGTGGCGGCAGCCGCGAAGCTCAAAGAAATCTTGGAAGACCCGAAGTTTTTCTACAGCACGGATCCGGACAGTTCGTCTGAGCCTTTCTGGCAAGTATGGGCGCGAAAGGCTCGTATAGTCGGAGTCGGCAAATACGAGGACCTGGTAGAGGGTGTTGCTAACAGCAGTGGCGACTGGGTATCTCTGACCCCCTGTGTTATGTTCAACTATAAAAAGATGGACAACGACGACTTCGCCGGAACCTACTCAAGCGATCAGAGCTATGAGTATCCGGATGGCATCCCGTCCGTCTATCAGGCCGAGTACGGCTACTGGATGCCTGACGATTACGACGTCTCGGTATACCGCTACACATATGATTCGAATAGTTCGCCGACCGTCATTAATGAATACGCAATGAATTTGGGTAGCGGCAGCGCTAATGTCGTTATCGAAAAGAGAGTCTATGATGCCGTCGCCAGGACTTGGTCCTCACCGGCCACCACGTTCGATATCACTCAATATCTGACGGACCTGGCAGACGGTAAGATCGAGCCCGGCACTATCAGCAGTGGTTGTGAGATGGCGTTTACAATAGACACGGAACGCGGCAGGGTCAACTTCGCCATAACGCCGCCTACGCCTGATAACTATGAATCTATAAGTGACCTCGTCCCTGCTGGAATCAACACACGATACAAGGATGCATATGCATTGGACAGGGGCACAGCCCGTCGTTATGAGCGGCTTAGCACTTTTGACGCCGACAGCAGTAATTATCTAGAATATGCCACCATCGTTCCGGGAAGCGAAAGGGTAGTTGGACCCGACATGATGCCCAGCTCAGATCATGGCCCGGTTGCCTATCAGCGTGTGCCTTTTGCTCTGGGTGAGCCGGGTTTTAATCAATACAAGATCGATTATGACAAAGGCTATATGTACTTCAGTTCGATCTACGACCAGGCCCTGCCCGAGGGTTACGGCAAAATACGCGTCGACTACAAAGTGCGGTTCAATCGTGACGGCGACGTCGTGCGTGGCGATTATCGGACCAGAGCTGCGGTTGTCGTTCACCTGCAGATGAAGATGTATGATCCTGAGTCAGCCAAGCCGTATTCTGTCGACCTGACCAATACAATCAAAGTGCGCAACGCGCTGAGATGATTTAGTAATTGAGATTTTATATTGATTATTTGGATCGAGAATTTGCGGGCTTATCGCTCTATGTTCTCGTTCGGGCGCGATATCCGATCGCGACCGAAACAGAACTATAGACGTTTCAAGTTTGTCATTCCGGACGAATGTGAGGAATCTGCTTTGAACCAAACAGCGTAAAAAGCAGATTAGTGTTGTGTTCTATGTTTAATCATATAAATAATCGAATAACACCAAGCAGGCGCGGTCAGACTCTGGTCATCGCGATCATGGTTATGTTCATACTCGCGGTCATATCGGCTGTCTTTATCGCTCTGGTCGCGCGAAACCTGTTTCGGTCTGAGCGATTATCGAATGTGGACGCAGTCGCCCAGATAGCCGAAGCCGGCGTTCGCTATGCCGACAAAATGCTGGTATCGAGCGAAGACGGCGCGGACTGGCGTCCCAAGCCTGATAACAACGGCGTCAGTAACGTTCCGATTTACCCCGATGTTCCACCGGAAAGTGTTTCCAATGCTGAACTGGCACAGCAGAAGCAGTACCCCGATTTCAAATGGACCAGGGCCTGGTGGCCGGTAGAACTTGGCTATGCCGGTCCTACTGGCGGCTACACGACATTCAAGTCGGGCGGCGGACGGTTTCTGCTGCGTGTGTCATATAACCCGACGCCTAAGGACCCGATGTCGAAGTATATAAAGATCGAATCTATAGGCAGGTGGGGAGTCTTTGAAGAGGACGACCCGACAACCTGGGCAAACCAGGCCAACACCGGCATGCGCCGCGAGATCACTGCCTACAAGCCGATAGGCGTCACCGACTATCTCAGGTTCATCACCAATAAAGACCACCGTTCCACCGATTTCACACTCGGCTGTCCGGGTATTCATTCCGTCTTCGGCAAATCGCCTTCATCCAACTATGGCGTGCGCGGAGGTCCGATCAGAGTAAATGGGAACCTGATGTTTTACGGCATACCTGGCGCTGACACCGATCCGAGTGTCGATATTTACCTGCGGTCCGTGACCTCAGACGCAACAAGTTCAACCAGCGGGACCCTGCCTCTTGACTGGGTCGAGGTCTCCGGTGAGATCAAAAAATATACAAGCAGTTCCGGCTCGGTCGGTGTCCGAGTCAATGTTGTAGAGCCGAACGGGACAACCGTCACGCAGTATGCAGGTCGCCCCAGTTCGGATACTTTCACGGACTGGACAATCGACGGCTTTTGGCGCGACGGCAGCGCGGAAACAACCGAGGCAGCCAGGCGAATTAAGTATCTCGATCCGCCTCTTCCGTTTGAGGACAATTCGGATACCACAGGCACCACTACTCGTTATCGCCTGCTCACGCTCAATTCCGGCTCGCGGGAATATCTAGAGGGGTCTTGGGTCAACATCGGGCAATACGGCTGGGGTCGCGGTATATACATCGACAACTCCAATGACGTTCAAAATGAGAGCGCCACTCTCTTCGGCGGCTACACTCTCAGGTCGGACTGGCTCACACCCGATAATCGCATGTCAAAATATTGGCATGGCCCGTTCTATACTCCTCCTGGCGTAGTCATCACTCTCAGCCCGGCAGACTTAGACGGTAACGGTACTATTGACTCTACTAACGTAACCATGACTCGAACGGATGGTAGTCTCTGGCATGATCCGCGTGGCTATTCCAGGCCGGACTGGGGCAGGACTATAACCGTTCCATATCCTGATCCCGTTAACGGCCGCACAATAGACTGGACAGATACAAAAGGCGGTTCACAGACGCTGCATATAGATGGCAACGGCGTGATCTATGCCGAAGGTAATATTCGTATACGCGGCATGGTGGGTCCCAATACGCAGCTCACGGTGGTTTCCAACTCGAACATATACATTGAGGGCAACATCCTTAAATATCGTAAACCGGATGTCGCCATTCCGGAACATGATCCCTGGCGCGGCACAGGCACGGACACTGAGTCCTGCGGTATCGCTCTGCTTGCGCGCCAGAATGTCTGCGTCAACACAACGCAGTTTATGTCGCCCACAAATGGAGTCGGAGATAATATAGATGATGACAACAGCGTTGTCGTGTCCAATGAACTCGCCAGCCGGTTGAAGATGTCATTCGAGTTCGGCCCGTATGAGTCCGACAGCGGCTCCGGTCCAAGCAATTATATGCTGTTGTTGCGCCATTCGGGCCAGTTCGGCACTTCATATATCAATGCATGGCTCAACGCCAGCCAGGGACGTGATAGCTGGGGTATTCTCTATCTCAATACGGTATGGGCGTTCGGTGGGTACGGGCATGACCCTTCCGGCAATGGGCTTCCCAGGCATGTCTGGGGGATAGGCGATCCCAAATTCAATCCATCCGGTTGGGGTATAGACAGTTCATATTTCGGCGAGGCTTTTCCATTAACGGATGCATTGAATGCTAAGTTATACACCGAGCCGGGGGCGGCCAACAGTCTTATGCTCGCGCTCGACCAGACCAGCTACACGTATAAGAATTATCTCCTGGGCGGTCTTGCTATCCAGCCGATGGATGTTCGCATCGAGGCTGTGATCTATGCTCAGGATGGTTCATTCTTTGTGATTCCGGGAAAGTGGTTCAATCCGAACCCTTCGGATACGCAGGCCAACTACAATTCGACAGGCAGCAGGGAGGGTGCGCGCAATGCATTTCCATATTACGCTCAGCCCCTGGATATCCGTGTCACTATAGATGGAGCGGTAAGTGAAAACATGCCCGCCGCGGTAAGCGATGTGACCGAGTGGATGTCCAAATGGGGCACGATCCCTGATAACTATGGTTCGTCCGGTATTCACACGGCTCATCCGGGTGAGGGGCTTACGATTCTCTATGACGATCATGCCGCCTGGCCCTATAAGAGCCTGAGGCCATGGACGACAACGAGCAGCACTTCGCCGATCAGAAGGGACAAATACGGACGCATTCTTCCTATTGCACCCAGGCTTCCTGTCTGCGGCAGCCTTATCTATTTCGGCGATGTAATGTAACACCTCTGCCTCTTCCATCACGGAAGAGGGCCGGGATGAGGGGAATTGATGTCATGAAAAACTTCACACGTATTATCCCATTTTTTGCAATCATAATCGGTGTCGTTGCATCAGAGTTTCCGGTTGATGCAGGCGCCTATCTTTACTCCGGCAATCGAAAACAGATCAACTGCGGTGTGGTCCAGCTTTCTGATCCTATCCCGGCCAGTCAGCTTACCGAGTTGCAATCAGGCTATGATTCAAGCGGCTATCTCTTGGGCAATGGAGTCGGTGACTTGTTCTACCTGCTCGACAACCTGACGAGCATGAAACCTGCCGGTTGGACACTGGAAAACCCATTTGCCGGCAGCACATATTCGACCCTAAGCGGAGTAAAGACTGCCAGGAAATATACCAAGAACGAGGTCAGCTATTGGTATGTCAAGCTGGATTCCACCCGCGATCTTTCTCGGATGCAAGTTTTGTATCTGCCTGCTCATAGCGCGGTCAGCCTGAGCGGTGATGACAGAGAGAAACTGCGCAGGTTTGTTGATGGCGGCGGTGTACTGTGGGTCGATAATTCCGATTCAAGCAGCGTGTTGAGTTTTGATAGCACCGGCAATGCGGGTTTTCTCATTTCGGACTTCACGTTCAGTCAGACATTAGGGGCAGGGGTGGATTATGCGTTTGTTCGGCATCACCCGCTGCTTACAATTCCCTACTGGCTTACCGACCAGGATATTTCCATACTCGGTTCAAATGCCGGAAAATGCTGCGTATGGCCCGGCTATGATAGCAGCGGTGGTGTCCCGGATAGTTTTGAGTTTCTGTTCCCTGTGGTCAAGAACACCGGAATGAATACCCCGCCTGCTGTTGCGGCTAACGCATATGGCGGCGGATATATTGTGGCTACGGCGGACTACGTTGGCAGGGGTTGTTATATGAACTATCCGTATAACCTGCCCAGCCTCAAGTTTGCCTACAATGTTATTGCGCTGTCCTCTTCCTGGACAAACGCAAGGAAAAGCCCACGGCGTTCCGGCAGCTCTATCGACACGGTCGGCGGCACTGAGTTGGCCAAGATATGGTCCTACCCGCTTTCTTCACCCGGTGATGTGGAGTCTGCACCAGTAATTTATAAGAACGTAGTGTACTATTCTTCGGGAAGCACACTGTATGCCTTTGATCTGAAGCCTCAGGAAGATCTGGACGGCGACGGCAATATTGATGACGGCGAACAGGATATGAACAGATCCGACAGCAAGGATGATTCTACCGGCCAGGACCTTATATGGCAGTATGAGTGCGACGGCCTCATTTCTTCGCCCGTAGTCGTCACTATGCAGAACCCCAGCACTCCGAATGATCCCGGAAACAGCGTCGACGCAGTGATGGTCGCATCCACAAACGGCACAGTTTATGTGTTGGACGCATATCCGTTGTCTGGGTCAAGTCTAGGTTCCGAGCCGACACCTCTTCTTTACCAAGGCAACACTTGGAGTACAGGCTCAACGTGTGTTAAGCCTTATCCTCCGCTTTTTATTGACGGCTGGATATATGTAGCCGGTGGATCGGGCACCGATGCAACCGGCGGTGTTCATATATATGGTCTCAACCCGGTGCTGCAGTCCAACTATGGCGGCAGTAACCAGCACAAGAGCGAATGGTCAAGAGAGTATCCTGCGTCAACCAGTATTGTCTATACCGGAAATACGCTTACCTCCGGCCTTGGTTTTGGCTATGCAAGCTCCCAAGACAGCGGCGCTCTCACCGGCATGCTGTACTGGTCCACGAATGTGCCGTCAAAGATTTCCACCAAGAACGATATTGTATTCGGCCTACCTCTGGTCATCAAGAATGACACTCTGAAACCAAAAATTAGCGGCTCTCTGGTCCAGTGTCAGATAAACGTGAAATCTGCGAAGATCGACCAGATCACAAACATATGGATCAAAAACTATGACACAACCGATCTGATGATAGAATCCAGAATACCGAATGCGGATCTAATGAGTACTGCTGAAGGCTCTGCGCCCGGCCGTATATTATGTACTCTCAGTGGTTCCGCCATAACGGCAAATGGCGGCCAGGTCCCGGGTGATGTGATCATATGCGCCGATTACACCCTAGACTACGCCTCTACCAGCGGTGGTATTACATATTTACCACGAATTCAGATCCCTCTCGATCCTGACATATCCACCGCAGGCGGCAATTCTCCTCTGCCTCCTACTACGGCAACGGCCACCTCTGCTTTGGGCCGAGATGCAATGGTCTATATAAATGGAAAGAGAGATTCGGCGGCGCTTAATTCCCTTAAACCCGGCGGATCGGTCTACGGTCTTCAGATTGATGCTTCAAAGCAGACGAACAGATGGAACTATTTCCTGCATGCAGGGGTAACGCGAACTACTATCCAGAGCGCATCGGGCTCGAACGAGTCTGAATTATCCGGTATCGTCAGCCCAACAGTTCCGGATATGGTCATTCCCGGTGTCGTGATGAAACAGACAAGTTCCGGATGGGTACCGCTGCAGGACCCGCAGCCGCTGTCCTCTCCTGCTTATGCGGGCGACAAACTCTTCGTCACAGTCTCGGGCAAGTTCGGCAGCAGTGACGGCGGCGCGCTCCTTTGCTTCAAAGCAAATCCTGATTTTGTGATAAGGATCACTGAAAATGCCGGCTTTGACTCCGCCGGCAATCCTATTAGAAAGGCAAAGAGCCTTTACAATGCAACCACCGGCCGCGAGCGCCCCGTCAGTATCTGGCAGCCGAACCTGCTGGACAGCAATCCGTTAAATATGGATGCCAGTAAGATACCTGTCACCCATTCCATGATCGATTATGGCAAGGGGACCATAACCATCGACAACTTCAGCTCTATGAAGCTAAATAGTTCGATTGGCGTAACTCCCAACACCCTGTCGCCTTCTCTGCCGGTCTGGGTGGTGTTGGACAATTCCATTGAAGTCCCGGTCGACTTTTCGACCTGGGGACCTTTGAGCGCCTACACGAGCGCAGCGCCTGCCAGCAGATCAAGCGACTCCGTAGACCTGAGCGGTTGGAACAATCTGCTCTGGTATTATCCCATCGACAAGACAATTCATTCATCGCCTGTGGTTATAGGTGACGCAGTCTATTTCACGGATGATGCAGGAACGATCTATGCCATGAAGACCGAGACGGGCGAGACTCTGGGCAAGCCCATTGGTGACGACCAGATAATTTGGAAGGAGTCTTCGACTGCGTCCGACTCAAGTCAGACGAATTTTTCGTTAGCCGGTTCCAACGGTGTGCTTATCATTCCGAAATCAGATGGCCTATATGCGTATTCAAATACAACGACACTCGTGGCCGACACAAACAGGGTAATGGAGCTTGACGGCGCGGGCGAGCTTAGCTGGGCCGCCGATTCAATTACCTGGCCGGCTCACATTCCGCCCAGCCTCAACAGCAAACCTGCGACCACTGCAGGTCCGATAAACAAGCCAAGCCGGATAAGATATATTAGTTCCGGGGAGATGCTGCTTACAAACTCCGGCGCCAATCAGGTGTGCCGCATGGACAAATCGGCCCAGGTCGGCTCGATGCGCATCAAGACAACGGCTTCATCTCCATATGATTATATGTATATCCGATGGTTATATGATCGTTTCTCCGATCCCAAGCGTCTGCTGCGTCCGGGCCAGCCGACGAGCCTTAACGGCCCCACGGATGCAATCCTCTGGCAGGAAACAGAGACCGAGGGAACAGGTCCGGATGCGATAAGCTATCAAGTGGTTCACTGCCTGGTCGCAGATTCGGGCAATCATCGGATTGTGGACCTGACATATAGGTTCAAGCAGGTTAATAGCGCGTACCAGCTCGTGGCGACCAGTTCGGATATAGACCCGGAAAGCGGCTTTTGTCTGCCTCGCTTGAACTGGGTCACCACAACGGATACGACCAATCAGAACTATGTCTTCGACTGTCTACAGCTCGTAGCGGATGCGTCAGGCAGCACCGCCGCGATCGATATATGGGCGGCCATCTCCAACTACCGCACCGGAACCGGCACTACGGCCACAAGCCAGGGTCTGGGCGGCGCGATTGTGGGGATACGTTATCGAGTAGCCGATGGAAGCTCATGGGATTATTCGTCCGCAGATTCCGGCCAGATAATATACGGCTGCGACAAGATGAACTTCAGCGGCACGACCCGACCTCTTGCAACCCCAAGGTATTTCCAAGTGGTTGATACTCCCGGCAACAGATATGTATATGTCTGTGACAACTACGGCGTCTATAAAGCCAGGGTACCGTTATCCGGCACGCCCGATGTGGTCGATATTCTGCAGGACTCTGATTATAGAGGCATGGACCGTGACGATGACACCGACGGCGTTCAACCCTTGTCAGTTCCTCTTAGGGCATCCTGTGTGCATGCCCTCCCAAATGGCAACTGGCTTATTACTAACTCGTATTCAGGGAAAAGCACGGATGGCGTCAATAGTTTCAGCGGAGAGGTGTTCGAGTATAACCCAAGCAGCACGAGCGCTGACAAGATAGAGTGGCATTCACCGGATATCGACTTTTCAACCAGTGTCTGGAAACAGAAAATAGATAACGGCCAGATAATGCAGCAGCCTGCCTGCGCATATCGGCAGTTCTAACTGGGTATTGAGGTTGTAAAATAAGTATTCCCATCTTCATCAGAAATCTTTTTCGATGAGATGGGAATACTTGTACGTTATATGGTTATTCCTTATCGCATTTTTCGCCGACGGCATATATCGGCGACATCTGCCTCAGGCGGTCGATAATCCCCGGCAGCACTTCCAGAACTCTGTCTATCTGCTCCATAGTGTTGTCGTTGCCCAGAGTAAGGCGAAGCGAGCCATGAGCCTGCTCATGCTTCAATCCGAGTGCCATCAATACATGAGAGGGATCGAGCGAGCCTGATGTGCATGCCGAGCCGGACGAAACGCATATACCCTGCATATCCAGCAGCAGTATCATCGATTCGCCCTCAACTCCCGTGAATGAGAAATTCACATTGTTGGGTACCCGCTTGATGCGGTCACCGTTGAGTCTTACGTCTTTGATCTTTGATTCTACGCCATGGATCAATGCGTCACGCAGCTTGGTTGTATACTCGGCTTCTTCAGCCATCCGTGCCTTGGCAAGCTCGCATGCTTTACCTAGTGCGACTATCCCCGGCACGTTATGCGTTCCGGCGCGTCGATTGTTTTCCTGGCCGCCGCCGAGCATGAACCTGTCTACACGAGCGCCTTTGCGTATATACATTGCGCCGATGCCCTTGGGTCCGTAGAGCTTGTGCGCGGAGATCGCGAGCGAATCGCAGCCTATAGCCTGCACATCTACAGGTATGTGCCCGATAGTCTGCACTGTGTCAGTGTGGAAGTGAATGCCCTTTTCTCTGCAGATTTTGCCTATCTCTTCGACCGGTTCTATCGTGCCTATCTCGTTATTTGCGTGCATGATCGTCACGAGAATCGTTTCATCGGTTATTGCCGATTTTAGATCATCAACGCTCACAAAACCGTTCTCATCCACTTCCAGATATGTGACCGAGTAGCCCTGCTTTTCGAGAGTATGGCACGACTCAAGCACCGCGTGGTGCTCGATCTTGCTGGTGATGATGTGCTTGCCTTTCTTTGCTTTGGCCGAAGCCACGCCGAAGATCGCCCAGTTATCGGACTCGCTGCCTCCCGAGGTAAAGTAAACCTCTTCAGGCTGAGCGTTGATTAGCTCGGCTACCTGCTCGCGGGCAGTCTCGACTGCTTCGCGGGCTTCCCGCCCTATTGAGTAGAGAGTGGATGCGCTGCCGAATTTGTCTTTCAGGTACGGCAGCATAGTATCGAGGACCTCCGGGTCGACCGGGGTCGTGGCTGCATGGTCAAGATATATAAGATCACCCATAACGAACTCCAACAATTTCATATTTTAGATTTTGTATTTTATATATGTCTATCGGCAGGCAGTTAGCTAATTATGTCTGCGTTCATATAAGGTCGCAGGACCTCCGGCACAATTATTGAGCCGTCGGGCTGCTGGTAGTTTTCAATAATCGAGACTACTAATCTGGGCAGCGCGACACCTGAGCCGTTGAGGGTATGAACGAACTCCGGTTTGGCCTTGGGTTCGGGTCGATACCTGATGTTTGCGCGTCGCGCCTGAAAGTCCTCGAAGTTCGAGCAGCTCGATACCTCCAGCCACTTGTCCACACCCGGCGCATAGATTTCAAGGTCATAACACTTGGCAGCCGAAAAGCCCAGATCGCCCGTGCAGAGCAATACTACCCGATATGGTATACCCAACCTCTGCAGAATATCCTCAGCATTTGCGGTTAATTTTTCATGTTCATCGTATGAAGTCTCTGGCCGGACGAACTTAACCATTTCGATCTTATCGAACTGATGCACCCGCAGCAGACCGCGCGTGTCCTTTCCCGCAGAACCCGCCTCACGCCTGAAGCAGGCTGTGTAGGCAGTCAGATACATTGGAAGCTGGTCCGCATCCAGAATTTCATCCATGAATATGTTAGTCACCGGCACCTCGGCTGTCGGGTCCAGGAAGAGGTCGTCTTCCTTATCGGTGTGATACATATCTTCTTCAAACTTCGGAAGCTGCCCCGTGCCGGTCATCGACTTGCGATTGATCAGGAACGGCGGGAAGACTTCTTTGTAACCGTGCTCGGAAGTATGCACATCCAGCATCCAGTTCAAAAGCGACCTTTCAAGCCGCGCGCCAAGCCCTTTATAGAGTATGAACCCGCTGCCTGCTATCTTGCTGCCACGGTCAAAATCTATGATGTCCAGATTCGTGGCGATGTCCCAATGAAACTTAGGCTCAAAGTCGAACTTCTTTGGCTCTCCCCAGGTGCGGATGGTCGGGTTGTCGAGTTCATTCTTGCCCACCGGCACGCTCTCATGCGGCACGTTGGGGATAGTGAGCAATATATCATTGATCTTTGACTCGACCTCGGCTATATCCGAATCCATCTGCTTGATGCGGCCGGAAACCTCGCGCATACGCTCAATCTCCGAGGTCGCATCTTCTTTGTTCTTTTTCATCATGGCGATCTGTTCGGAGACGGAGTTTCGCTCAGCCTTGAGTTGTTCGACTTCATAGAGGTCCTGACGCCACTGTTCATCCAGCTTGACGAACTCGTCGAGCTTTGTTGGGTCGTCGTTCCTGTTGATCAGAGCCTGCCTTACCTTCTCCGGCTCTGTCCTTACAAATTTAGCATCAAGCATGATTATCTATACCCCCAGGTATTGCATCTACTATATTGTAGTGCACTCGACGCGAACAGGCAACCTAAAACCTGGTGTCGATCAGGTCATATATCTTCTTTCGATTATCTGTCGGCGCAACTCCGTTTCGCAACGAGTTCCACTGGTATCCGAAGAAGATAAAGTAGTCCGGCTGAAGCTGCTTGGCCTCTTCAATATACTGCGCCCATGCATCATCCATATAATAGGGTGATTTCTCGTCACGTGCAGTATGCCAGCCTACCTGCGCGTCGACTACATACATCACCGGAACTCTGCGATTGTCCGA
The DNA here is from genome assembly GCA_039679645.1 of Armatimonadota bacterium. NCBI lineage: Bacteria > Bacillati > Armatimonadota > Armatimonadota bacterium. Next base: position 18,821 of record JBDKUO010000006.1, on the reverse strand, counting down.
TATGCGTTTGATATTGTCATAGATATCGGGGGAAGTCGGGAAGCTGTAGTTGTACGGACAGAAACCGCAGCAGCCGCCCGAAGTTTCTATGAAAATATCCACGTTCACCGGATGGTCGACTGAGTGATCAATCGTTCCGTAGCAGTAAAATATCTCGCCGGAGAAGCCTTGCTGTTTCAGCGTTTCCCAGACGTTACGAACCAGCGAACCTTCGCGAAAGCTGACATAATCGATCCAGTCCTGGTTTATATTCTTTTCGTTAGCCCAGTAAAAGAACTGCTCCGGTCCGATCTGCGTATAGGGCTTGCGTCCGTGAGAGCCTGCCCACCTGTCATAACCGCGTTTTGAGCCTGGACCGGGGAAGTATTTGCGTTCTCCCTCATAGATAAAGCCGTCGAGTTCGGGGAAGAAGTTATGCTGCTCCTCAAACATTTTCAGGATAAGCTCCTGTGTATAACCGCTGTCGGCGGACAGGGTCACCAGCTTATCATAAGGCCAGTAGATCATATCCACTCCCAAATCGTCTATATAGCAGGCATCCAGTTTGTCTACGCACTTACGGGCATAAATATATGTGTGGCTCGCCGCGAAGACCTTTATGTTTAAGCGATGAGCATAGTCTATTATCTCGTTGAGCAGCCTGTTGCACGAGTCTCTGTTAGCTGAGCCGGTTGAATCCAGAAACGGTATCGAAGACATGTATCCGGTGGCATATCCATGGAGGTATATGTTCAGCACATTGATGCCATGCGATGCCATATCGTCCAGATGCCGCTTCCATGTGTCCAAATTCCACACATGCCCGTCGCTGTGCCTGCTTGGCGCAAAAAATTCCCAAAAGCCTGTAATCACGTTAGTTACCCCGATTGCCATATTTTTCCCAATATACTACTGATGTATACAGTCGTCAACATGCCGCGTTTAGGCGTTGGTCTCCCCTCATTTACTTCAATTCTGTTATAATAGTGCTCGGAGGACAGCACAGTGAAACGCAAATTCGCGGCGGTCGTGATGGCCGCCGGCAAGAGTACAAGAATGAAGTCAGCGCTTCCCAAGGGGGCGCATTTGATATGCGGAAAGCCGATGACCCGCCACGTCGTCGATGCTTGCCTTGGCGCGGGGATCGAGCAGGTGACAGTGGTGGTCGGTCATGAAGCCGAAAAGGTGAGACAGGCTTTGGGCGAAGATATATCATACGCCTACCAGACAGAGCAGTTCGGCACGGGGCATGCCGCCATGCAGGCTATGCCGAGCCTCGCGAGCGACATAACCGACGTAGTTGTGCTTCCCGGCGACACGCCTCTCATCACACCCGAAGCCATCTCCCAGCTCATAGATACTCACTCATCAGCTGACAATGCTGCAACACTGCTCACCGGCATGTTGGATGATGCAGGTCACTATGGCCGGATCGTTCGGGATGAGACCGGCGCAGTAGTTAAAATCGTCGAGGCCAAAGACGCCGACGAAGCGACGCTTGCCATTGGCGAGTTTAACGTAGCGATCTATTGCTTCAAAGTCCGGCTCCTCGCCGAGAAGCTTGCGATGATCAAGCCCGACAACGCCCAGGCGGAGTATTACCTCACCGACGTAATCGAACTTTTGAACAAGTCCGGCCAGCGGGTAGGGGCGGTGGTTGCGGATAACGTGAAGGATACTTTGGGAATCAATAACAGGATCGAACTGGCCGAATCCGCCGCGATAATGAGAAAGCGCATTCTGGACAGGCTGATGCTCTCAGGTATAACGATTGTCGACCCTGCGACTACATACATCGACTGCGATGTCGAGATAGGCCGCGACACCATAGTCCATCCATGCACTATAATCGAGCGCGGCAGCCGAATCGGCAGCAACTGCGAAGTAGGGCCGTTCACGCGGCTCACCGATGTCACTATCAGCGGTCTCAAGACTCAGGAAAGGTTAGCTAGTAATGAATGAACTGATGCTGTTTTCAGGGGCGGGAAATCCCGAGCTTTCGGCAAGGATCGCTGAGAGGCTGGGGGTGCACGTCGGCGAGATGGTGCTCCAGCGTTTTGCCGATGGCGAGGTGCATGTTCAGGTAAACGAGAGCGTGCGCGGCGATGATGTGTTTATCGTCCAGTCGTTCCCAACCCCCGTGAACGAGCACCTGATGGAACTGCTTATAATGATCGACGCTTTCAAGCGAGCCTCCGCCCGCCGGGTGAATGTCGTGGTGCCGTATTACTGCTATGCCAGGCAGGATAGGAAAGTCAAGCCGCGCGAGCCTGTTACCGCCAAGCTGGTCGCCGATTTGCTTACAGCCGCGGGTGCCAGCAGGCTGCTCACAGTCGATTTACACTCCGGCCAGATAGTCGGTTTCTTCGACCAGCCGGTGGACAATCTTTACGCAGGTCCTATCATAGCCGATTACATTCGCAAAAACATTAAAGTGGATGAGAACACGGTTGTGGTCTCGCCGGATGTCGGCGGCGTTCCGCGTGCCAGGGCGCTTGCAGAGGCTTTGGGAACACCCATTGCGATCATAGTTAAGCGCAGGCCTGAGCCTAACAGGACTGAGGTGATGGAAGTCATAGGCGATGTGGCGGGCAAGACAGCCATTATGCTCGATGATATGATCGATACCGGCGGCTCTATTATAAGCGGCGCCAACGCGCTTATCAATCTGGGCTCAAAAGAGGTCTATGCCGCGTGCACCCACGGAGTCCTATCGGGCAGCGCGCCTCAAAAGCTGATCGACTCGGCCATTAAGAAAATAATCATTACTGACACCATTCCGCTTTCCGAGGATCAGCGGGACGGCAAGATTGTGGTCGTAACCATGGCAGATCTGCTTGCCGATGCCATAATGCGCATCCATGCGGACCGCAGCGTCAGCGAAATCTTCGATAAGGCGTGGAAGGGGCAGTCGTGAGAGTGATCGTTGGCCTGGGCAACCCCGGAAGGCAGTATGCTCACACCAGGCACAATGTCGGCTTTGATGTGCTCGATGCTTTTGCAAAGCGCCGCAAGGTCAAAATACTAAGCAGGCAGTGCCGGGGCCTGGTCGGCAGTTTCGATCATTACGGCGAGCAGATACTGTTGGTCAAGCCGCAGACATTTATGAACGAGAGCGGTCAATGCATAGGTCAGATAATGCGCAAGTATCACCTGGAGCCGTCGGACATATTCGTTATCTATGACGACATGGACCTGCCTCTTGCCAAGATCAGAATTCGCCTGCAGGGATCATCCGGCGGGCACAACGGCATGAAGTCGATCATTGCGCACCTTCACTCCAAAGAGTTTGCGCGCATGCGCATCGGGATAGGCCACCAGGGCGAAGCGATAAACCATGTGCTATCGCGATTCAGCCGCAAGGACCGCCAGGAGATGGACGTCACAATAGAACAGGCAGCAGACGCGCTGGATATGATGCTTGAAGAGGGCATCGAGGCCGCTATGAATCAGTACAATCGGGCGGAGAGCAGCGAGGAAAAAGCGTAGCAGATATATCATGCACGAAGTCTTTGATTCTGGGCTCAAAATCTCAGGATGATCCGTAACCTAAGCAATTTAAGCACAACTGAGCGCTCATGAGTTTGGGCTCTTAGCCCTCCACTCTCCGCTCTCAACTGTTTTTTTGAGGGAGTAACTATGCCAAACCAATTCAATAAACTACCTATAGCAATAAACGCTGAACGTCTCAAACCCAATGTGACGTGCGACATGGTCGCAGCCCGCAACGATAAAGTAAAGCTCCTTGACGGTGAGCTTCGCTCGGGCAATCACCCGGGTTCGGACTTCACCGGCTGGATGAAACCCGGTCAGATACTTTCATCAGACGAACTGTCCCGCGTAAAAGCAACTGCCAAGCGGCTGCGTGAGGAGACCGACATCCTGCTGGTGATCGGAATCGGCGGGTCGTATCTGGGAGCGAGGGCTGTTATCGAGGCTTTAGCTGATGACCCGGATATAGTGGTCTATGCCGGTCAGAATATCTCAGCGCATTACATGACAAAGCTCAAGAAGCATCTTGCCGGTAAGAGAGTCGCGGTCAATGTTATCTCCAAGTCAGGCACCACTACTGAACCCGCCATCGCATCCAGAATCATGCGCGAGCTGGCAGCCACGGCAAAGCATATTGTCGCCACGACGGATGCCAAAAAAGGCGCGCTCCTGCAGCTTGCCAAGACCGAAGGCTACGAGACATTTGTCGTGCCGGATAATATCGGCGGACGATACTCGGTGCTCTCGGCGGTCGGGCTGCTCCCGATTGCCTATGCCGGTGTCGATATTGACGCGCTGATCTCGGGCGCGGTTAAATGCTCCGAACTCTGTTCCAACACCGACACGATGAGCAACCCTGCGTACTTCTATGCGGCTGCCAGGAATGTGCTCTATAGCCAGGGTTTTTCTATAGAAATGCTCGCGTCATTCGAGCCGAGACTGCACTTTATGGCCGAGTGGTGGAAACAGCTCTACGGTGAGAGCGAGGGCAAGGAAAACATGGCTCTCTTCCCGGCGTCGGTTGACTTTACCACCGATTTGCACTCCATGGGCCAGTATATTCAAGATGGCCGCAGGATGATTGCAGAGACTTTCTTGATTGTCGATGGGTCGGAGCCGTCACTTAAAGTTCCTGATGCGGACAATGCTGACGGCCTTGGATATCTCATGGGCAAAGAAATCAGTTATGTAAACTCCAAGGCGTATGAGGCGACAGCCAAGGCTCATCGAGACGGCGGCGTCCCGAATATGACGATACATCTTGAGAAACTGGATGCCGAAAGCCTCGGCGCTCTCATTTACTTCTTTGAGATCGCCTGTGCAGTGAGCGGGCTGATGCTTGGCGTAAACCCGTTCAACCAGCCCGGTGTAGAAGCATATAAAAAGGAGATGTTCAAACTCCTCGGCAAACCCGGATTTGAATCTGCTGAAGTGAAAGAGTCCGAGTCGGAATATATTCATTTCTAAGGAGAAGTGTAATGAAGAGATTTACAAGGTTTATGTTTGTGGCAGTATTTCTTGTCTGTATGTCCGCCTGTGCGTTTGCTGCGAAGCAGGCAGACCTCGATCCTGAAGATTTTGCAATAATGCCCTGGGGCGGCTCCCCGGGTGATGCAAAGACTCTGCGCGACATAAAAGATTGCGGGTTCAACCTGGCGGGCTTTTTGGTGCCGAACGACGTGAAAGTGGCAAAGAAAGTGGGCCTCAAGTGCCTGGTAATAGACCAGGCGACTCTTGATGTCAATCAGCCGAACCTCTCTGATGCGGAAGTAATTGCCCGTGTCAAGAAGTTGACGTCGCAGTTTCGCAGCGACCCTACTGTTTTTGGATATTATGTAAAAGATGAGCCTGGTATGGGCGAATATGCCAATCTTGCCCGCTGGAACAACGCTATCCTGAAAGAGGACCCTAAGGCTTTTGTCTACATAAATCTGCTGCCGCAGTTTACGTGGGGCAATTATGACGAGTATGTCGGCAAGTTCATATCAACAGTTAAGCCGACTTACCTGAGTTACGACCTCTATGCCTTGTATGACGACGGATCCGTAAAGCCTACCCTGTATACAAATCTGGAGATCATGCGAAAAAAATCTCTGGAGCACAATATTCCGTTTATGAATATAGTCCTGGGCAACTGCCATTTCCACTATGCCAAGCCTTCCGTGGAGGGTCTGAGCCTGCAGGTCTATGCCACACTCGCATACGGCGGGCGCGGAATTTCCTACTTTACGTATTTCTGCCCGCCTGCAGGCAACTATCGCATGGCGGCTATAGACCAGTTCGGGCACAAGACCCCGACCTGGGATATGATCCGGTTTGTAAACTTGCAGATACATAAGCTGGCTCCCACATATACCAAACTCAAGAGCGTCAATGTATTCCACTATCCGAATGTGCCTGATAGCTGCAAGGGGATAGATACAAGCAAATACGTTAAAGAGGTAAAAGGCGGAGACTTCCTGGTCGGCGAGTTCGAAAGTCCTGATGGCCGGCCTTATGTTATGCTGGTCAACAAGGACATAAACAAATCGGCCAACTTCAGCATCATATTCAAGTGGCCGGGTAAGGTTATGATGGTCAATCAATATACCGGCACTGAGTATCCCGCGGGCGGTGAACACGACTGGCTTGCTCCAGGGCAGGGAGTGCTGTTGAGCCTGATTAAAGACACTGATCAGAAGTAGTTATGCCTTCGGGTTTATGTCTATCGTCTTTTCGTTCCGATAGATCACAAACCCCGGCGCTGAGCTGCGCGGTTTGCGTACGTATTTGCGAGTGGTGTGGTCGATAGGCACCAGGGACGAGTGTTTGGCATCCGAGTTTTGCGCGGCGATCTTAGCGGCTTGAATCAGGACAGTGTGCGGCAGGCCTCCGGTGTGGCCTGCCGTTCTTATTACAACATGCGCGCCGGTGATCGAGCGGGCGTGCAGCCAGACGTCATTTGGCCGCGCGACGCGCTGGGTCAGATAGTCGTTGGCCTTTGCGTTTTCGCCGTAGAGTATCTCCCAACCCTCGGCAGTCATAAACCGCCGTATTTTCTGACCGCCGAACTCTTCAGGTGGTCTTTCCTGCTGCACATCCGAGCGCAGTAGATCCTGCTCGACAAGAGCCTTGCGAATGCTTTTAAGAGAGTCAACACTCTTGGCCGATTCTGCCTCACTTCTAGCAGATTCAAGCCTGTCGAGAGCGCGTTGCGTGATATCTTTTCGAGCATGAGCGGTTGCGACTGCATCGCGAGCCTTCTGATATCTCTTGAAATAGCGCTCTGCATTTTGCTGAGCGTTGAGCTTTTCATCCAGCTCGATTGTGACCTCGGGCATGTCCGGGTCAAAGAAGTTGGTGAGAAGCACGGACTTTGCGCCTTTCTCTATTGCGTGAAGATTGCCCAGTATCAGTTCGCCTGTCTGTTTGTATCTTTCTGCATTTTCTGCCTCGGCTACGGTCCTGCCGATAGATTTCAAAGTCTGCTTGCGCGATGCCATTGCGCGCCGTATAGCCGTCAGCGTCTGTGTGCGCTCTTCATCGAGAGCAGTGCGCGTAACCAGCGATCTGAAGAGTGTATCTAGAGCCTCGTTTATAGAGCTTCTCGGGTGCTGTTGAGCTATAGGAAACTGCACTGTCGGCATCGGGTAGACCATTATCCCGCGCCCTGTCTCATCCGATATGAGAACAGTCTCGTATGTCGCCTTGCAGACCATCTCCCCCATCTGCAGAATCTCGCCTCTGAGCTTATCTATCGATACCTCGCCATCTTCCGATGACCGCAGGACGATCTCATCTGCCAGAAACGGCCCGAACCCGCTGAAAGTGCTCATCAGCCATTTCTTTACTGCCGCCTGGTCCGAGCCAAGCCTGGCTGGCGAGTTCCAGAGCATATCAAATGCCTGTGCGTCTATATTGCGTATATCACACTTTTCATCACCCGGCGGCGGAATATAGTCGCGACCTGGCAGAACCTGCCTGTACCGGCTTACACTCGATCCGATATTCTTTGCCGCGCCAAGCACCTTCCCCTCGTCATTTACCAAGATCAGGTTGCTGTGCTTGCCCATGATCTCAAGAATCAGGGTCAGACGGGTGCCGTCAGGGTAGCCCAGATGCATTTTCATGACGCGGTCCATCCCAACCTGCTCGATCCCCTCGATAAATGCGCCCTGCACGTACTTGCGCAAAAGCATGCAGAAGTTCGGCGGCTCTTGCGGGACGGCTTGGAGAGATGAAGTGAGGTAGACGCGCGAGAACCGCGCGTCCACCGAGAAGAAGAGCATATATGTAAATCCCGGCGCTCGAATCTCGAGCGTCAGGTCCGTATCGTTGTGCTGGCGGATCTTCTGAACCTTTCCACCTTTGGTCCTGTAGTTGATCTCAGAGATTATCGCCGCAAGTATAAATCCATCGTAAGTCATAGCAGGTATAGTATATCAGAAAGCCGTCTTTTAGAGTGATCTCACGACTTTGAATGTCATCCTTTCCTGCGTGTCGTCAGCGTTGGGGTCACCGTACATGAAATAGATATCCGAGCCCTCGCGTACCTGCTGCCGATACATGAAGAATACGTTGCTATTGCCATCCTGCCTGACTACTCTACTTCCAACACTTCTCTCGTTGGTAAGGTCATAGTTGAGCGTAATCCAGACCTGCCTGTTGGTGTCGGCATACGGGCTGGGACTGCTGATATTCTCGCGCTCGGCATGGAGCCCAACGGTTGTTTTCTCGCTGATCCTGACTTTCTGGTCGATCCAGTTCAACAGGTATTTCCCACCTGCCTGATGTCCCCATGAAACGCCCGTTCCGCCATCACGATTAGTCCTATTTGCATTCCAGTTTAAGCACATATATGGCAGCGTCTCGTGATACTGTTCATGTCTTTGCCAGAGTATGCCTGTTTCGATATTATGGCCGTCCAGATAGCCCATCCAGGTATGAACCGACAGGTTTCTTTCATATAGTTCGCCTGTGTTATAGTCATATGTAGATGCATCGATCCACATTGAAAGGCAGTTGAGATTGCCGGACTGATAGTGCTTATCCCGCCATATCTCGCTCGACATTCCATGTCTGCCGGAGTCGGGAGAGTAACCGAGCTCACTGTTAAATGAGCTGTCTGCATGCATAATGTCTATATAGCCGCCAAGTTTTCCATCGTCAGCATGGGTATCGCAGTGAACAGACATCAACTGCCCATTAGGCATGCCGGTCGTGCTGCTCTGTAAGAGTGCCGCAGATATGCCATAGGCACGCTGTCCTATAACCCGACCGTACCAGGGGTTATAATAAGTGACGGTGTTATGATGGCCGGTTGTATTATGATCCGCTACATTGATTTTAAAGCCGGAACGGTCGCCGAAATGGCGTCGGACACTTGCCAGGGTGCAGTCCTCCCCTGATGCGTTGGTATTTAACACACCGAATCCATTCAGTCCGTCAGTGCCGACATATTTGATCCCGGTGTCGAAGTCGGCTATTCGACGCGAATAGAATACTCTGTCGTTGATTTCAAGCGGCCACTCCTGAAAGAATGGCCTGCTGTCGGTGAGATGCTTCTCATCATATGAAAAATCGATGGACTCCACATCCTGCTCAATCGAATTGAAATCGGGATTGATCGAGGCAATTGCCATAGAGCTTGACGTAAACGGATATTTTATGTCCAGTCCCTGACTTGTGCTGCCTGTTTGCCCTTTGCCTGAAGCGTTAAGCATATAACCAAGTATCTTAGGCTTGGCTTCAAACCGGGGTAGTTTGACTCCCTTCCAGTCAGCGAAATATGCCTCATATGATATTCCACCAAGGTCCGGCCATTCTGCCCATACGTCTTCTTCGGGTATATTTCTGACAAACGCAATGCCTAAGGTGTCTTGATTTCTATCATATGGCAGCAGGCCGAATGGAATCGCCATTTCAACGGTGTATCCGTCGTCAACGATTTTGGCTGCTCCCTGCCAATCTCCCTTGAAAGCTATATTGGTTGTCGAGCTGCACTCCAGCGATTCAGCTTGTGTGCCGATAGCATTCACATCAAACCACGACAAGTACCGGTGCTGATGCTTCGAATCAATGTCAATGCCTACGAAATCGTCATTATCGTAATTGCCACCGTTCCTCTTCTTTTCTTCAGCGCGGATTTTGTCTGGGCGCGGGTGCAGCGCATGAAACGCGACATAGATGTTGCTCTCATCGTAGCATATCTTTACGATGGTCTGTTTTGCGCAAACGACCCAGGTTTTTGAATCATAGAAACCCGTGCACTCCGGGGCATTAGCCCAGCACTTGTCATCGAGAATGCCGTCAATTTTGGGCGCATCTTCCACTTTGATTGCCTGCACTACTACTTGCGACGGTGGGTTTGCGAGGGCGAGCCCTGTTGGCACCGTCAACAACACAATAACCCCAAGATATTTCTTACTACAAAACATACTCACCGCCTTTAAGTGGTCTCTAGTAATAAAGATGCTCTGAATAAGCATTTGGTTCGTTATTTATGTAGAATTGAGCCTTGCTCTTGGGTAACTCTTTTCCATATAAAGTCGGCAGAGTTTTTCTATAACGCGATTTGTCACTTGACAATTGAAATCGCGATTCACTAAAATATGTTGGCACTCAACAAGCATGAGTGCCAAAACTTATTCGCTAAATCTCTAATGGAGGTGAAAGATAGCTATGATCAAACCTCTCGCAGATAAAGTGGTGGTTGAACCGCTTGAGGAAGAGGAAAAGAGTGCCGGCGGAATAATCCTGCCGGATACCGCCAAGAAAAAGCCCCAGGAAGGCGTTGTAATCGCAGTCGGCCCGGGCAAGGTGCTTGACGACGGTTCCCGAGGCGCGATGAGCGTCAAGGTGGGCGATAAGGTCATCTACGCCAAATACGGCGGCACCGAGGTCACCGTTTCGGGTAAGGATTATATGATCCTCGATCAGGATTCTATCTTCGCAATAAAAGAGTAGATGAAAAAGGGGTCTGCGACCTCGGCTTCGGCTCTATTGGAGCCGGAGCAATTTTAGGTATAACTGAGCGCTGACAGTTCCGGGCTCTTAGCTCTCCACTCTCGGCTCTCAGCTATTTTGAAGGAGACATTAATGTCAGCTAAGATTATAAAATTTGACGAAGAGGCCCGCCGGGCGCTCGAGCGCGGCGCGACTACGGTTGCCGCGGCGGTCAAGGTAACACTAGGCCCCAAGGGCCGGAATGTTGTTTTAGACAAGAAGTGGGGCAGCCCCACAATCACTAAGGACGGCGTCACTGTCGCAAAGGAAATCGAACTCGAAGACCCGTATGAGAATATGGGCGCGCAGCTCGTGCGCGAGGTCGCTTCCAAGACCAACGATGTGGCCGGTGACGGAACCACCACAGCCACGGTCCTTGCCGAGAGCATAGTTCGCGAAGGTCTGCGCTATGTCGCGGCAGGCGGCAACCCGATTGCCGTCAAGCGCGGTATCGAGCTTGCGGTCGAGAAGGCGGTTGAAGAGATCAAGAAGCTCTCTATTCCGGTTGCGGGTAAGGAAGAGGTCGAGCAGGTAGCTTCGATTTCCGGTAATGACCCCGAGATCGGCAAGCTGATCGCCGAGGCCATCGAGAACGTCGGCAAAGACGGCGTCATCACCATTGAGGAGTCCAAGGGCACCGATACGGCTATCGAACTCGTCGAGGGAATGCAGTTCGACAAGGGCTATATTTCACCCTACATGGTGACCGACGGCGAGAGGATGGAAGCGGTCCTTGAGAGCCCGATCATTCTCATTCACGAGAAGAAAATTTCAGCCGCCGCCGATCTTATTCCACTTTTGGAGAAGATCGCTCAGACAAGAAAGCCTATCGTGATTATTGCCGAAGACGTTGACGGCGACGCCCTGGCGACCCTGGTCGTTAACAAGCTCAGAGGCACACTGCAGGTTGTGGCAGTTAAGGCTCCGGGCTTCGGCGACAGGCGCAAGGCTATGCTCGAAGATATCGCAGTGCTTACCGGCGGCCAGTTTATTTCCGAAGACCTCGGTATCAAACTCGAGAACGTCGATGTCACGATGCTCGGTCAGGCCGCGAAGATTGTTGTGACCAAAGAGAACACCACGATCATCGAGGGCAAAGGATCCGCTGAGGCCGTTCAGGGCCGTATTGCTCAGATCAGAAATCAGATTGAGAGCACCGACTCCAACTACGACCGCGAAAAACTGCAGGAGAGGCTTGCCAAGCTTTCCGGTGGTGTGGCCGTGATCAAGGTCGGCGCAGCCACCGAGACCGAACTCAAAGAGAAGAAGCATCGCTTTGAAGACGCTCTTTCAGCGACCCGCGCAGCCGTTGAGGAAGGCATTGTCCCGGGCGGCGGCGTGACATTAGTGAACGTTATTCCCGCGCTGGAGAACATCGGTGCCAATGACGACGAGAAGGTCGGCGCTGCAATCGTGCGCAGAGCTCTTGAAGAGCCGCTCCGTCAGATCGCCGAGAACGCCGGTCACGAAGGCAGCGTCGTGGTCGAGAAGATCAAGGGCGAGAAGAAAGGCGTCGGTTTCAACGCCGCCACTGAGAAGTATGAGGATATGATCAAGGCCGGTGTTGTGGATCCGGTCAAGGTCACCCGCTCTGCCCTGCAGAACGCGTCCAGTATCGGTTCTCTGATCCTTACCACAGAGAGCCTGATAGCTGAGAAGCCCGAGCCAAAGCAGCCCCCTATGCCGGGCGGCGCTCCCGGTATGGGCGACTACGGAATGTAATTTCTCTTCTCCATCTTATCCCTCCAGGTATCTTACCTGGAGGGATAAGATCGCAACTATTTCACCCCTCAAACTCACATCGAATCAGTATCTGTTTCAATCTCAAATTGTTTTCATTGATGCTGTCGGATTTCCGGCAGAATATGGAATATAAAACAATGGCTGACGCTGAAAGTGGATCGCGTTTGCCTTTACGAGCCGGGCTTCTGGCCAATAATAGCCCGTTCGGGAACAGGAACAGAAAGCACATGAGCCCCGCTGAGTTGCTAGCCGCAGTATCTTACATGACCGACATCAACCCCGATGGATGTTATTATCATTCCTGGCGAGTGGCGCTGTTGGGCCAGTATATTGCATCGGTTATATCGCCAGATATCCGCAGCAATGCTTTCTACGCGGGTTTGCTTCATGATATAGGGGCGGTGGGGTCTCTTAAGCATATTGCTACCTATAACACTCTTCAACTTCAGACGAATGATCAATACATAATGGAGCATTCTCAACGCGGCGAGGCAATCATCAATTGGCTGCCGGGCATGATGGATGTTGCCGAGTATGTAAGGACTCATCATGAGTGGTGGAATGGGATGGGCTTTCCTGAAGGTCTATCATCTGGCGAAATTCCGATTGGAGGCCAAATACTCTGCCTTGCTGATGCGGTTGATATGGCCGGGTGCTTTACAAACAGAATAAGCTTTTCCAGGGGACTTCATTCTCTTGCCGGGCTTACCGGGCGCGCATGGTCAAGTGAGTTGTGGGCGACTTTTGTCGGGTCCACAAAAGACTCCGCTTTCTATAAGTCCCTGATGGATGTTAGGACTCTTCCAAAGCTGGTCTCAAAGATGTGCGCTGAAATATCCGTAACCGGTGAAATCGACAATGACGAAGGCATCGAGCGCATTTTGCATGTAATAGCGGCAATGGTGGACCTTAAGGATCCGTCTACGCGGGGCCATTCCATAAGGGCTGCGCGCTATGCCAAGTTGCTAGCAAAACACATGTCCATGTCAAGCGAAGATGTGCATATGGCCTATCGTGCCGGACTTGTCCACGATTGCGGACGCCTGGGTTTACCTTCCGATCTGGTAAATCGAACCGGCAGGTTCAGCGATAAAGAACTGGATCTTGTGCGCGCCCATGCCGCAATGACCATACGGGCGTTCAATTGCATACCTGACTGTCCCGATATGGCGGCTCTCGGCGAGATTGCCGGACATGATCACGAGCGTTATGATGGCCAAGGGTATCCTGATGGCCTTGCGGGTGAAAAGATACCTCAGATTTCGCGTATTTTGAGCGCTGTTGATGCCTTTGACGCTATGAGTTCTTTAAGGGCGGACAGGATGCTTTCGCCGAAAGCTGTTGTTATACGTCTTCAACAGAATGCCGCTAAGCAGTTCGATCCTCAGGTAGTCGAAGCAATGGTCGATCTCGTAAATCTTGGTGGTCTTACAGAGGAATTGGCTATCGCTGCTTAGGATTAGAGGCTAATTGAATTTCTCATGCGGATATGATAAGCTGTCGTTGTATTCAAGTACAACTCCATCAGCATATAGAGGCAGCACATGTTTCGTCCGCATTTTTTCTTTCTTGGCATCCTTGTATTCCTGACAGCTCAATGCGCTGGCGCGATTGCGTCGGTTAAGCTCTTCGACTTTGAATCGGACAATGATCCGGCCGCATGGTCTATGAGATCACCAGATCAGGATTCTATAACACTCTCCGACAAGTATGCCACCTCCGGCTTACACTCGCTTGAATTCCATACCCCCTCTTGGAAGGCCGGAATGGAGAATTGGCCTGCGTTCCAGGGTGTGCCGACAGTAAAAGACTGGAATGGCTACGACAGGTTCGTTATAGATATTGCCAATCCGGGCTCTGAATCATTATTGCTGAGCATGTTTATATCAGACAGTAAGCCTGAGTTCAGGAACGGTCTTCAGCACGACTATATGCTGCCCGGCAGATCGATCAACAGATATGTTGTGGATATTTCCAAGATGCCGGATGCTGTGGACCGCTCTGATATTTCGATTGTGCACTTCTACACCAATTGCCCCACAAAGGATACTCGAGTCTATATCGACAACATAACCCTGCTCAAGCCGGGCGAGGCGCTGCCTGAAATTCCAGCTTCTATGTTCAAGGACGAAATTGCATTCATCAATTCAAGGATCAATGCAGCTCGGGATGCCGCGGACAAGTGCGCGAAACTGCTTGGCAAGAAGCAAGACTCCAGACTGACTATTTTGGCTAAAGAACTGGACTACATTGAAAGTGCGGATAAAACGGATTTTAATAGCCTGGCAGGTTTTTCAGCCCGTGTAGATGTGATAGACAGCCAGCTCAACAGACTGCTCACCCTCATAACCCTGCGTGATTCCTTAAAGAAGCTCGAGATTCCGACCGAGAGTATGCTCGTAGGCATTGCAAGTTCAACTAAGAAGGTATTGCCGAGGGACGTGCCGCCGCCTGTTGAAGCATTGAAGTCAATCTCGATAAGCGCCGCCCGGAATGAGAAAGAGAGCTTTCAAGTCGCAGTTACACCCTCTGGGATTACCACCTTAAAAGGTGTTACGGTCGGCATGTCCGATCTTCGCTCCAATAGTGGGGAAGTTCTTTCTGCATCAAATATAAACTGCGATGTGGTCGGTTATGTCAAAACCAAAGAGCCGTGCTATAAGGTTTCATATGTTGGATGGTGGCCGGACCCTATACTGGACTTTGTCGGCCCTGTCGATATCGATTGGGAAAACGTGCAGACATTCTGGGTTCGTGTCAAGGTTCCAAAAGGACAAGTTCCCGGTCTTTATAAAGGTAAATTGACTGTATCCGCTCAGGGAGCCAAGCCGGTTGTGCTGGGCGTGATACTTCAAGTGAGGTCATTTACCCTGCCGGACTGCACACCTATCCCAACTGCAATAACGGCTCTTACAGGTGACCATGTTATCAAGGACATCTGCGGCGAGGAGAACTGGCAAAAGAAGCTCAAATATGATTACGCTGATTTTTTGGCCGACTATTATGTCAACTTCGATCATTTGTACAATCCTGGTCCGCCGGACTACGATATTTTGAAGCACCTGCATGATCAGGGCCGACTGGTTGCGTTCAACCTCGGCAATATTGATAATGCAGGCAATAGCGTGGATCACTTCAAGCCTATATATGAAAAGTGCAAGGAGCTTGGAATACTTGATCACGCCTATATATACGGTTTTGATGAGGTAGGTTCTGCCAGGTTTGAAGAGATCGCAGGTGTAACAAAGAGCCTGAAAAACGCATTTCCGGATGTTTTGCTTATGACTACGGCAAAGGACCTCAGTTGCGGCAAAGACAGCCCCATAAAGTCGATAGATGCCTGGTGCCCGCTGACACCGGACTATGATCTCGACAAGGTGGTTGCGGCAAGGGCAGCCGGCAAGAAAGTTTGGTGGTATATATGCTGCGGTCCGCACAATCCGTATGCCAACTGGTTTGTGGAATATGACGCCATTGAGTCCCGGCTCCTTATGGGCGCTATGACTGCCAAGTACAGACCGGACGGCTTCCTATACTACTCACTGGCGCTCTGGAACGACAATATGCCTATCACAAGTGGTCCTTTCACTAATTGGAATCCTAAATCTTTTGGCGAGCATAACGGTGACGGTTCTATATTTTGCTGCGGACCCGGCGGCAAGCCTATACCCACGATTCGGCTGGAGAACTATCGTGACGGCCTGGAAGACTTTGCATATGTCAAAATACTGGAGAGCATAATAGACAAATACAACGCAAAAGGCGACTCATTGACCAAAGATGAACGCAAATGGCTGGATGAGGCCCGTAAAGCTGTAGTTGTGCCGAAGAGCCTTGTTAATGACATGGTTAATTATTCGCACGATCCCAAAGTGCTTTTTGGCTGGCGCGACAAAATAGCCGATATGATCGACACGTCCGGTATGTCGGATATAGACCCATGGGGCAAGGATTTCGGCGTGCGAGGGTTTGACAGTTCGAAAGCAGTGCAGCAGCAGTGATATCAAGTCTGAGTCTGAATGGAACCTGGAAGATAAGGGGCTTCGATGGCCAGCACGGCCAGCCCGATTCATACTGTGCCGAGGATGTGGACGAGAGGACATTCATACCCGCAAGCGTGCCCGGTGAAGTCCATCTCGACCTCGAGCGTGCAGGCTTGATTGCCGATTGCAACTACGGCACGAATGCTCTGTCGGCAAGATGGGTGGAGGAGCAGGTCTGGGTCTATCGGACCAGGTTTTTCGCTCCAGTTGAGGCGGTTAACCAACATGCATGGCTGGTTTTTGACGGTCTGGACCTCAATGCGATCATATATCTGAACGGCATAGAGATAGGCCGCCATTCAAACGCGTTTACTCCCTGCCGGATAGATGTGACCGGCAAGCTGCAAGATGGCGAAAACGTTCTGGCGGTGTCTATTGAGAGCGGCCTCTACGGTGTGTCCGATAAGCCTGGAGCGGGTTATAATCCCTCGATGGACCACCTTCTCCACAAGCGCGCGTGGCAGCGTAAACCGCAGTATAGTTTTTCCTGGGACTGGAACCCCCGCCTGGTCAATGTCGGAATCTGGAAAGGGGTGCGTCTCGAGTATACGGATTCAGCGCGGATTGACGCGCTGACTGTTTATCCGGAGCTTGCGGACGATCATAAGCGCGCCTGGGTGCATGTCCGAGCTTTTATTGATAACGTAAAGTCTGAGCCTGTAAAGGCGACTGTGCGTGTCCGCGTTAATGGCGACGTTGCTGCCCGTGAACGAGAAATCGAACTGCCTGCGGGCATGAGCCGGCAGGATTTGAAAGTCGAGATAGAAAATCCAAAGCTCTGGTGGCCACGTACGCATGGCGGCCAGCCGCTTTATGATATTGAGTGCGAGATTATAATCGAGGGCGGGGTTGTCGATTCGGCAAGACGCCGCACCGGGATCCGAAGCGTGCGCATAAACCAGGACCCTCATCCCGAAACCGGCTCATATTTCATTATAGAAGTCAACGGCAAGCCGATATTCGCCAAGGGCGGCAATTGGGTCCCACCGGATATGATATATGCGCGTCCTGATGCCGCGCACTATCGAAAACTGGCTGAGCTTGCAGTCGGCGCTAACTTCAACGCTCTGCGAATATGGGGTGGGGCGCATTATGCCGACCACGCACTGCTGGATGCCTGCGATGAGCTTGGAATCCTTGTCTGGCACGACTTCATGTTTGCCTGCTCAAAATACCCCGGTGACGACCCCGATTTTCTCGATAACGTCCGTAATGAGGTCGAGTTCGTTACCCGCGATCTCTCGGCTCATCCAAGCCTGCTCGTGTGGTGCGGCAACAATGAGCTGGAAGTGGCTGCCTGGGACTGGAGCTATGACCGTGTCAAATCGCACCCCGACTATGCTCTTTATCATATGGAAATACCACGGATAATGAACCGGGAGGACACGTCGCGTCCATACTGGCCGAGTTCGCCATATTCGCCGGACCATCAGCATCCAAATGATCGGACTGTCGGCGATCAGCATCCATGGCATGTCAGCCTGGAGAGTGACGGCACCAACTTCTGGGCGTATCGGGACAATGTCAGCCGGTTTCCGAATGAGGGAGGAGTGCTGGGTGCATCCTCTCTCGCTACCCTGAAGCAATTTCTGCCGGAGGAACAGCAGTATCTGTTCTCACCGTCTTGGGAGTTTCACGACAACTCATGCAATTTCTGGCAGGGTGTTGGGGTCTGTTATCGTGAGCTGACCGACTGGCTGGGCCTTACGCCTGAAGAGATGAGTATGCAGGACTATGCGTTCTACAGCGCTCTGATCCAGTCGGAGGGTCTGCGGGAATACATAGACAATTTCAGGAGGAGGATGTTCAGCTCATCGAGCGCCATCTTCTGGATGTATAACGATTCATGGCCGGTAACGCACGGCTGGACAATCATAGACTATTACCTCAGGCGCAAGCTTGCCTATCATCCTGTTCGCCGCGCATTTGCGGATATTTATGTGATTCCGGTTATAGATGGCGATAAAGTCAGGGTGTATGGGGTCAATGACACCCCGGACGAGTGGCGAGGAACGGCTCGATACGGCGTGTTCGAGTTGAAGGGCGGTCTGCCGCTGGACAAGTCTGTCGAGGTTGTGCTTGCTCCCAATGCTTCAACTATAATAGGTGAGTTTGATCTGGCCGAATTGCGCTCTATTGGAGCCGAAAACTCAGGAGCATATGCGCTGCTCATCAAGAATGGCCATACTATTGCTCAAAACCGCAGGTTCATTGCACGGTTTAAGGACCTTGATTTTGCAAAGCCCGAAATATCGATCACCAGAAGAGGCGAAAAGGCTGTCTTCTCATCACCTGTGTTTGTGTGGGCAGCATGCATTGATACCGCCGGTGAATCAGACATTTCTGACGATGTCTTCGACCTGATACCTGGGGTAGAGTATGAGATCAACTGGCCGGCTGATCGCCCACTGCCGCAGGTAACCAGGTGTGCCAGGGTGAACGCATCTTAATTCTGTGTTTGGCAAAATGGTGACCTTGCGACTAAAGTCACAGCTACAAATACACAAAGTCGGCCTTCGCCGACTGAAATCTCAGTGTCCGAAGGGACACTTCGTGTTTTTCTTAGCCGCGGTTTTAACC
>JBDKUO010000005.1 GCA_039679645.1 Armatimonadota bacterium | reverse complement strand
AGAGGGTGTCTCAAAAATCGAAAATCGAACAGAATTAGCGTTATCGGCAGGTCTCAGATGTCATTACACTTCTGGGAAGCCCTTTCCTGCTAATCCTCACTTCGTGAGTTTCTTGACGATTTGAATTTTTGTGATCATGAGACAGCCTCTAAAATCCCGAACCATCAAAATTGCAAACTCTGATCCATATCACGCAATAAACCCTTGCCCAACTCCCTCGAATATGCTATCGTTGCATAGCAACCAGCTTCGGAGTATTAGCAGCGTATGGATTGGAATGCAAAATGGATATGGGCGAGGTCGCATTCGAAGACGCCCAACTTTTATATGTACGCGCGCAAAAAGATAGAGGTGGCATCCGTATCGGATGCCGTTGCCTGTGTGTCGTGCTCCACTGAGTATAAACTTTACGTCAACGGCCGTTATGTGGGCCGTGGACCCAGCCCCTGCCATCCCTCGTTTCAATATTATGACTCCTACGATATCAGAAGCTATATCCGCCACGGCGGGAACGTGATAGGCGTGCTTTGCTACAATTACGGCGTCGGCACGCACAGCAGGCCCGAACTTCCCGGCGGCCTGCTGGCTCAGGTGGAGATCACAAACGGCGGCGGCAAGACCATCACTGCAACCGACGGGACCTGGCGTGTTATCCCCGCATCCGAATGGGACAGCAGCTCCGAGCAGATGTATTGGACAATCGGTTTTCAGGAGATATACGACTCCCGCAAGAAGCCCGTCGGCTGGAATGTGGTGGGTTTTGATGACTCGAGCTGGCAGGAGCCGGAGGTGATCGGCGAGGTAGGTGTCGAGCCGTGGCTGGAGATGGTCCCGAGGCAGATACCCGCACTGCGTGAGCAGGAGATATTCCCCGAAAAAGTGATCGAGAGCGGCACTTTTATCTGCAGTGATGACCAAACTCAGGACGTCGCTACCCGTATGTACAGCGAAAAGACCAGCCGGCAGAGAGGCATGGTCGTCCGTGAGAGCAATCTGCTGACCAGGGGTAATGGCGTCGCAGAGATATCTCCGGGCAGGGATGCGTATGTAGTCCTGGATTTCGGCAGAGAGGTTGTCGGGTTTCCTACTATCAGTGTGGCCGACGGTGGCAGTGGGATCATAGATATCGGCTACAGCGAGGCCCTGGATGATAATGGCCGTGTCTACCCGACCAGGCAGGACATATTGCAGGCCGACCGGCTGATCCTGCATGGCGGCAGGCAGGAATGGGAGACCTTCGGGCGGCGAGCTTTCAGATACATGCAGCTTTCGTTCAGAGATTTGGATCGACCGGTAAAGCTGGACAGTGTATCGATCAAGCGGGTAGGGTATCCTGTCGAGCAGGTGTCGTCATTTGAGTGCTCTGACGATCTATTAAACAGAATATGGCAGACAGGCGTCTACACTCTCAGCATCTGTATGCAGGATCAGTTTGAGGACTGCCCGCTGCGCGAGCACGGCCAGTACCCGGGTGATGTCCGCGTGGAAGCGCTGATGAACTACTACTGCTTCAATGACAGCAGGCTGGTGGCTAAGGCGCTGTGGCAGTTTGTGCAGTGCCAGCGTGAGGATGGCCTCTTTAACGCCTTGTGGCCGTCGAGCACCAATCATATATTGCCGGACTACAACCTGGTCTGGGTGCTTATACTGCACGATTACTATCTGTATACGGGCGATGCTGATCTTGTGGCTCGGCTGTATGAGAATATGCGATTGCTGATGGAGGACTGGCTGCGGTCGCAGGAGAGCGAGCGCGGTCTGCTCACCTGGGAACCGAACCCGGATGTGCCCAATCACGAGTGGTGGCTCTTTATCGATCATATGCCTCTTGATAAGCACGGCGAGGTGGCGGCGTATAACGCGTTTTACTACCAGGCTCTGCGGGATGCATCTAAGCTGGCCGCGGCGGTCGGCAGGAATGATGACGCGGTCCTCTGGCACAGGAGAGCCGAGCAGGTGCGCGATGCGTTTAACGAGCGGTTCTGGAGTGATGAGCTGGGCGCATATGTCGATTGTAATGTAAACGGCAAAATGAGCGAGACAGTCAGTGTGCAGACCAATACTCTGGCTGTAATATTCGGTCTTGCCGACACGCGCAAGTGCAAACGCATCGCCAAGGTGTTTCGGGAATTTATTCCCGAAACGGACGCAGGTACCGGGAATGAATTCCAGATACACCAAAAGCCGGTGGTTCACAGCTCCGGCCCTTACTTCGATTTCTATGTCCTGCAGGCCATGGTAAAGCTGGGAATGACAACCGAGGCGTTGGAGCGCATACGGTCCTGTTGGGGAGAGATGCTGGGTCGAGGAGCGACTACCTGGTGGGAGACTTTCGAACCGAACTGGCCGGTGGACAAAATCTGTCCGAACAGCCTCTGCCATGCATGGTCGGGTGCGCCTACGTATTTCCTGCCTGCTGAGATTCTGGGCGTGAAGCCGTCCATGCCTGAGTCGGATGTGGTAGTGATCCATCCAAGGGTAGGTGACTTGCAGTGGGCAAAGGGCCATATCAAGACCGCTAAGAGTCAAGTAGAGGTCGAGTGGCGCAGCGAGCCGGGTCATTTTCAGATAGATATCGATGCTCCCAGCGGTTATATCGCCGCGCTGCCGGTCGGTGGGTTTATAGATCCTGTTATAGAAGAGTTTGATCTGAGCCCCGAGACGCCCGAGCGCAGAGCCAGAAAGACATACGGCTGGGGCAATGTGATCTGGCGGTCTGGTGAAGAGCATGACCCGTATCTGGACTGGCTGGTAACCCAAGAGGCTGAGCCGTCGGAGAGCTACAAAAAGAAAGACCGCTGCTCTGCCGTCGATGACTATGTATGGGTCAGGGAGGGGAGCTATACCCATGTGCGATACGATATTCACGAGGCGTAGTATCTATCACACGATCTGCAATTTCACTTCTCCATCTTTCCTTTGGCGGAGAGTCAAGGTAGCCGAGGTGCAATAGTGCAGTTGGCTCACATGTGGCGACAAATACGAAAATTGCTGCACTACTACAAGGTCAGATGAATTTCGTGAAATTACGACGGCGTATAAATTATTGCTGACCTTTTCGAGAGAACATATTCCTGTCGCTATAACAAAGTCATCGACCGCAAGCCCCTGGGGAATCAATCCAGAAGCGGAAATCTTTACTCCGTCGTGGTCACCGCTATCAACTGCTGCCGAACCATCCGATATGACGAAGTAGCCTGAGTTCGTATTGATGTAAGTCACCTTGCCGACGGTGCGCACCAGCAAGCCAATGTTGTTCAGACTCGTGCTATTCACAACCCCCTTCTGAGCGTAGCCTGTGCCGGAACCCCCGGCAGGCAGGTAATCATTCCCGCCCAAGCAGATATTTGTTAAGCAATACGGCGTAATGACCGCAGTGGGAGGATCGGTTTCAGTAACGCTTGTCGCCTCGATATACCGCTCGTCATTACTCGAATCCGTGTCTATGGAACCAACAACGACTTCTACCTCATCGCCGGTGGTAAGCCCGTGGCTGGCTTTTTGGACACGAATTCCGAAAAGCCTCTTATCCCTTTCCTCGAAGTAAAAGTTGTTCGAGTCCAGCACGTGCGTGACGATCCCGTTGACTATAGTGACCTCGGTGTCGTCGGCGTATTTTTTGATGTTCTTGTTTGCCGAGAAGACTGAATACACCCGATGCACAACATCGCTTGCAAGATAGCCATCGGGCGGAGTTGCATCCCGATAGGTCCTGAAGTTCAAGACGCAGTCGTGATCAATGTGGAGTGTTCCGTCACCGTTAGCATCGAGTGTCACTGCGGGAGAAGCGGGGGTCGGCGTCCAGCCGCTATAGTGGACGCGGGAATTGCCAGCGGGAAGATCGAAGTCGATGTCGAACTCGTCCTGGTGTGCTGCACTTGGATAGTCATTGGTTCCAAGCGGGAGTGGGCAGCGATCATTGTTGTTGATCTTCAGGAACGAGAATGCGACAAGTTTCCAGTACTGGCTATTACTTGCCCTATACAATGTCTCGGTTGTGACACCCTGTAGCCCCTTGTATTCTACCTCTGCCGCAGTCGGGAAGTTAATTATGCGATATGTACTAAGGAGATTTGGGTCACTATCTTCAAACCAGGTGTCATACACGAGTAGTTTCAGCGGTTGCCCCTCTTCTTCCTTGTATCCAAATACAGGAAATGCGTGCTGGGTCCCTTGAATTTCGTGCTTTGTTGAGGTAAGCAAGGTAAGAATTGCTATAACAGGTCGTCCAGCATCAATCTCATCAATGATGTTCTGCGGCCACACACCGGTGTCAGGATCGGAGGAAACGTAGCCGCGGATAACACGTGTGTAATAATCACTTACATCGTGATAGGCGTCCTGACCATTCCCAGCCGTGCTTGTCTCACACCAGTAACCCCCCCGTAGTCGGCTACGTACTGGGCTAGACCATATGTCATATCGAGTTTTTCATTCGGATAGACGTTCGGATAGGGCCAGGTATACGGCTTCCATTTGAGAACTGCTGTGTTCTGGAGATTGTCCTGAAACACAGTCCAAGACGAACCTTCGCCTTTGTGACGGTAATAATAAACGCTGGCACCCATGTAGTCCGCAACGCAATTCCACGGAGTGTGCTCATACCATTGAAAGCCGCCTGTTTTTTTATACCACCTATCGTCGCCATTACCCCACCAATACTGACCGCTGAGATTAAGAGAAATGTAGTCGTATACGTGTTCATCTGAGGCACTTATATCACATTCGGAGGGATACATCTGCATGGTATCACCCTCTTCAGGCTCAAGAAATGATCCGTTGTCGTGAGGGTAACCACCAGTCGGAGCCAAAGCGCCAGGCCACAGATTCGGAAAGCCTGAATTGTCGTAGTAACCTACGATCATTGCCCCTGTCGTTGGAGCACATCCGAATGACCACAGGTATCTTGGAAATGTAGGCAAATACTTGTAACCTGAGGGAATGTCGGCCGTGGGAGGGATAGATGGTCCGGCAAGCATTGAAAATCCCAATTTCTCACCCGGCTCGGAATCTACATCGGCCATCAACAAACCAGACGCGCATAACACAAGTGCAACGATAAGCGTTAACCCCAGCAAATGCTTTCTCCGGATGCGCGTATGTAGTTGTCCAAAAAGGCACAGTAATGCTGTGCCTAATCCTGCCAATGAAGTGGGTTCCGGCACTGTGGTAACCAGTATGTGGGGACTTTCTAAACCGTATGGATTGTTGATTCCAGCTATTTCTATTGGGGCCTGTCCGAACAGATCCCCTGATAAGCTTTCCATAAGCAACCATCCGACGTAATCATGACCGGAAGGTGATGGGACGATGGTCGGACCAAACGTATCAAATAGAGTCTGATCGACTCCAAAACTACTCGGAGACCAGTTTGTCTCACCGATCTGGCTGCTCCAGTCGAAGTCCGATAGTTCTGGAATCTGTGTGTCCGCGCCAGGCATTACGGAACCCGCGTAGTCTACAACGCCATCGGGTGCCCAAGCTGTAGCCAAATAAAGGCTGTAGTATATGGTTGCATCTGGGGGTAATTGCGAATACTCTTGGAAGTCGAACATGATGTAGCTGTAGTACATCATGTTTGTGGCTGCATCCCGTCCCACCCGAAGCACTGCTGGGTCTATTTGGAAGTCATAATTGCCAACTGGTTCACCATTCACAAATTCTCCGTAGTGATCTGCCTGAACAGCAAGAGTGGCCGTTCTAACAGGCAACTTGTAGGTGGCTGCCCCGACACAGATCGGCAATATGAGTAGTATCATGCCTATGAAGCATATTACAAACGATTTTCTTGCATCCATTGTATCTCTCCGTTCCAATTGTCCATGGATTAACACAATTAGGCTCAGCATTCATCCCACTATACCCACAAGTCCGAGCCAAAAAACGCATGCATGCAGAGCTTTTAGGTTTTCCTGTCTGTGCTAACTTTCTTGTTATGTTCGCCTACTAATTGCGGTATATCTTTCGCAATATAGAGACGGAGGGTCGTGACATGACAAAGAACTTTTTTACCGGTATGCTTGCCGGAGTGGTGATAGGTGCTGTCGGCGCGCTTATGCTTGCGCCCATGGAGGGGACAAAGGCTCGAAGTGTGATAAAGGAAGCGGCGCATTCGACAGGCACTAAAGTAAGAAGCGCAGCCACTAGAGTGGGGCAGAAGACTCACAAGAAAATGGGTGCAATCAAACAAGCGATGTAATTGATTTTAGTTTGGAAAGAACGCACGGCAGGTAAAAGAGTGCTACACGGGCCAATGTGATCCAACAAATCGACTGCCAGGGTCGGGCATGGCGGCATTTACGGGGAAACCGACAAGATGTATACGCCGTGGCACATTGGCCGAATCGATGCAAGTCCAGCGGTTCTTGACGTTGTAACGCGCAGGATCGGCAGCTCTTTCGCGGGTGACATTCTCCGCATACTGGCATCACATAAAGGCTGCCTTGAATCATTCTGGCAGTCGATCAGCCTCTCGTTTGAAACCAACCACATTCAATACGCTGCAGCCCGACTTCGTAATGGCATAGATATGGGTATTTCGCCCTGCGCGGATCATCTGTCGTATCTTGCAGGCAGATACAGCCGCGAGCAGGCCAGGCAGATCAAATATGTAGTGGAAGTGTTTTATGTTTTGGAACCGGTTTTTGCCATCCTTGCTACGCTTGCTCAGCGCTGGATCGCGCGGCAATTCTGTTTCGATACTCCTGCAAGCGATCATGTCAGTCATTGCGATGATTCGGACATACCGATGTGCCTGGGTGAAATAGATTTCCAAAGCATTGAAGCGCCGCATTTGTTTTACAGTGCGCTGGCTAAGTGGCCGGATTATGCTGCCATGGTGAGAAACGAGATCGAAAATACTTGCGACTTTGCAGAGCACGCGAGTCTGGCAGTGCGTGAGGCGCAGTCTTTGTCTGAGGACATTACTTTGAGCGCGCCGGAGTCTGCATATTGTATTGATAAGGGTGTGATGACTCGGTCAATAGAGCAATCTTCTGAGATGTCGGCAAAAGTCATGGTCACTGCAACAATGTTGAGAAAGGGATTTTTAATACATGAGGGGGGCGAGAGGGAAAAGAGGCGCTAGAGGAGAGCTGGGCGCATCATCGAATCCGACAACGCTCATATTGCGCGGGACCCTCATGCCGCGTCTCTTTTGCGATTGGATCACACGTCGCAGCCTGCTTCATCTATCTCAGCGTAATCTATGGGGTCGTTGACGACGCAAGACCAAGGTCGGCTGTCAATATAGTGTACAAAAAGAGAGGCTTCGTCGGTTAGCCAGCGAAGCCCGGAGGGAAGGAGGAAAAGATGGTTGTTTGTGCCACTATAGTTGTGCCATGATTTATCGGGCATCCACACAACTTTTTTGCAGGAGTTTTACTTGTGGTCGATTAAGCTGTTTGCATGCCGGCGCATAAGGAGAAATCAATGAATGATGTAGTACTGATCGGTTCGCAGTCAATGGGTTCGCCTGATGAAAAGCTTGGCCATCTGCTGCTGGGCAATTTTCTCAGGATATTGGGTGACCGTGAAGAACTGCCGAAGTATATAGTATTGTGGAACAGCGGCGTTAAGAATGCTGTCAGCAACTCTGATACTCTCGATTATCTTAAGACGCTTCAGAACCGTGGGGTCGAGATAATATCATGCCGCACTTGCGTGGAATATTTCGGCCTTGATGACGATATGGCTGTCGGGATTGTTGACGGCATGGCTCGGATTATCGAAATTCTAACCAAGCATCAGGTGCTTACTATTTAGCTTTTTATTGATCAGGGGCGATATCTGATCGCATCCGCGTGCAGAGCCAGTATCCTTATTCTCCCCACTGCGCCCGAAATCGCTGAAAAGCTTCGCACCAGGCCATGTTTTCAGGCGGTTTGCACTCAAGCATAATACTCGCTTCGCAGCCCGATTCTCTATATGCCGCAGCGAACCAATGCCAGTTGATGCCGCCTTCACCTGGAAATTTGTGCTGGTCGCCGGTCCCGTCGTTGTCGTGCAGGTGAGTCTCAACGGCATATGGCAGCAGCGCTTCGGCAAACTCTTCAAAATGGCCCGACATGTTGGCATGCCCGCTGTCAAAGCATATTGAGATGGAATCTTTGTCGATACCATCTAGGAGTGCAAAAAGCTCATCTGGAGTGTGTCCCAAATATCCCGGAGTAAGGTTTTCCAGGGCGATCACGACGTCCGTCTCATTTGCCACCGCCGCGACTTCCCGCAGCACTCCTCGCGCCCTGTCGAAGTGCCGACTTCTGCTGTCGGAAAAAGAGTCGCTTGCATGAGCGATTACTATATCAGCATCCAAAAAACTAGCCAGCTCAATCGATTCAATCAAGCCGTCCACTCCTCGCTCATGGACTTCGTCATCGGGGCTTGAGATGTCATAAGCTCGACCAAAAGGGGAATGTATCGAATGAACCCTTATCCCTGACGCGGACAGAGCAGATACCAACCTTTGAAGCTCGGCGCCGTCGCGATGGTCAAAGTAATCTTTGTATTCGACACTCATTTCAATCGCAGTTACACCTTGATCCGCCAGCAAAGGAATTGCTTCGATCAGGCTCTGTGCGCCTGGGCATCGTGCCGGACATACTATCTCCAACTCCAACTCCAATCTATTTTAAGGTATCGGCAAATGAAATAATAGAATAGAGTTAGACCAATGGAGTCATTCTTCCTCTGTGATGTAAATTTTAGTGGAAGATGGTCTTGAAATCCAGCCTCGCGACAGTTCTGCCTTCATCGGTGTCAATCGTGGTGTCGTAGTCCGACTTCTTTTGGGTCGAGAGTGATATATAGTGGTTTTCGTCCAGCTTGTGGTTATATTTTATCTTATAGACGCCTGTGCTTGCGCCTTCAGCGCCCACCACATCGCATATACCGTAATACATTTCGATGTCGGCGTTGTTACTGAGCTTACCTGAGAAGCCCATGCCCATCACATGCGCCCACTTGTTGGTGGTGTTATTGATCTGCGTCGTGTAATCGGCGGTTATATTGAGCCTGTCGCTGAGTGAATGATTGACTTTATATACGTTCTCCGCGATGGTCGTGATGGTGCCGCTTGAGTTGGTCGCCGCGAGCTGGTCTTTGTATGTGAAGCTTGTATTCTTGTTCAGCCGTAAGTCTGCGCTGTAGCTGCGTTTGTCAACAGAAGTGGTGGCGGATGTAATTACGTTCTGCCTGAGCATCTTTATGTGCACAGGCTTCTGCTTGTCTGCATCGGACTCGTATTTGATTATTCGAGAGTTGTTATACAGGCCGGTGTTACGATTGACCTTGTCCGAGTTGTCGATCATAAATGTTCCGTTGCCGATTACACCGGTCTGCAGTTTGAATGCGTTGTCACACGCTGTCTGGCTGCCTTTGAGGTTCGTAGTGTTCATCCCCGTTCCAACGGTGACATCGTTGAGGAATAAAAACCGCCTGGCAATAAGGCCGTTGAGAGCCATTCGGCGGTCTTTCTGCAGATCGTTAACGCCGCTGCCTGCGTTTGAGATATTAGCCGAGACGCTTAGGTCTCTGCTGACCGTCCAGTCAAATCCTAATGTGCCCGCGATGTTGTTGTCATTGGAGTCTCTGGTAATGTGCGCAATCTTCGTTACCAACGCCATGTTGCCGGTAACTTTTTTGCTCATCCCCAGCGAGCGGGTATTGACGAAGTCCCCGTTGCCGTAGTCTACATCTATTATGTCCATCATATACGACAATTTGCCGCTGTCGGGTGCATACTTCAAAGACAGGCGGTTCTGGTTTCGGTTGATACCGCTGGTGTGGTTCACCGAATCGTATATGTATGAGTCTATGTTAAGAGCCTTTGTTGCCTGGAAGTTTATCGAGTAATCGGACCATCTGTAGCCGCTGTCGCCATCGACCATATCTGCCCTGTCGACCGTCGAGAGGTCGGATATTCTGTCAAAGTCGGGATCGATATCCTGATGGTTTGCATGCACTTTGAGAGTGGTGCTCTTGAAATCGAGACTCTGCTTGGATATGGACGCGCCGTCGTTATCTTTGATATTTACGCCGTTGAGAGCCAGTTCACCGAACCCGAGCTTGAGCGTGCCGCCTGCGCCTGAGCGGGACATGCCGTATTCGTTGCCGAAGTTGCTCACTTCTATGGGTTGAAGGCTGCTTAGTTTTCCGAACTTTTTATCTATGTCGTGATGGTTGAGATAGAGGCTGAACTGCTTGCCTTTCATGGTTATTGCGCCCCGGCTCAGGTCGCCTTTTGTCGAATCCAGGTCGAGATATGAAAGCCACGTGCTTACTCCGCCTGCGGCGACTTCGAGCGAATAATTGGCGCGGTCCAAACCCGTCTCACTGTTGATTTTTGACTTGTCCGTGCCGGTGATGCTGTTTGTCTGCACCATCGGGTCAAACTGTCTGCGCGCCGTGAGAGCCATCTGCGTGCGCTCCTGATCGTTCAGAGCCGTGATTTGGGTAAATTTGGGGTCTATGTCGCGCACATCGGCGTGGACTTTCACATTACCGATGTCAAGATTAGCTGAATTTTGTGTAAGTGTACCGTTCGCGCTGTCGATCTGGGTCATGTTGAGATCGCTTGTAAACGCCGATGACGGCCCCGCGCCGTATTGCATACCGTATTGAGTGCGTCTTGTCCCGATCTCGGCGGCCATCTGTGCCCTGTCGGATTCCTTGAGATCGTTGAACCGGCTGAAGTCGTTGCCCACATCACGCGTGCTGTATGTGAAGCCTAAAGCGCCGGTTTTATAGCCGAACATCCAGTTTGTGATATAGTCGTTTGCATCGTCTATCCGGTTGAACAAGAAGTTCAGGCCGGACGTCGGCATCTGCCCGGCAATGCTCATTCGCTTGATGCCTTTTTCTTTCTGGAGCTGGTTGAGCGTGTCGTCGGCTGCGGCTTTGGATGTGCGCATAGACTCGAAGCCGTTGAAATCCTTGTCGATATCCTGGAACCCGAGTGTGACCTTGGCGCCGCCCAGTCCGATATCCGCGTTTTGCAGCATCAGGCTGCCGCTGCCGGTTTTGCCGGATTTGACGTCTGAGAGTTGGCTGTCAAAGACCGATACCTTTTTGCTCTCGGCTGCGGTGGAACCGGCCATATATACCACGCTTGATAGTGTGGATGACGAGCCG
Organism: Armatimonadota bacterium; assembly: GCA_039679645.1. Lineage (NCBI taxonomy): Bacteria > Bacillati > Armatimonadota > Armatimonadota bacterium. The sequence goes on along the minus strand of JBDKUO010000005.1, from coordinate 96,264 downwards.
AAACGCAGCACCGAGCTGAGCCCGTACGTGTTAACGCCCTGCTTCGATGCTCCGCTTAATGCTAATTCCGCGTTCACCGAAACAGCAGCCCCTGCCAGCAAAATCACTATTAGGATTGTGTATGCAATCCTTCTCATTCCTTCTCCAACCCTGACGCTATTCTAAAACCTTGCGCTCACGATGTTGATCACTGCTCGCGAATCTCGATTTTTTCGCATTTCGGCCTGCATTTTTGCCTGCTGCATCCACTCGTGAATTTTCTCGTTATTGAACACAGGAGCGGCTGCCACCTTGATTACAACCGGCTGCTCGTTAACCGGTTCGGCATTCGCGGCCGTTTCGGCGGCAGCCGCCGTTTGTGTCGCCATAGCATCCGTCTCTTGCGCGTCTGCATCGATTTCGTGCTTGTGATCCTGTGCGATCACTCGAGCATTACCGGTGTGTGAAGTGGGCGATTTTGCAGGACGGGCGGCGACAATAATGCTGTGTTTGATAGTATGCCTTTTCGTATAATGACGGACCTGCTTGCCCGTTAGCCGGACTTGAGCAGGTTCACTCGATTGTGACTCGGCGATTGTAGTCGATTTCGGCTGAGGCTGAGTTTTTTCGGCGATTGCCTGAGCGGGTCTGGGTATTTGACGCGCGGCCTGCATTTTAACCGGTTCATGCGGCGCGCCGATAAGAATAGCCAGCGCAGCGCAGCCTGCAAGTGCGACACCTGCTGCCCAGCGCAGTCCGGCGGGTGACGCACAGCTTTTCAGCCGATCAATAAGGCTCAACCGGTCTGATATCTTCGTAAGTGGCTGAGCATTCCGCTCCTCATCCGCGACAGCCCGCAGAATCCTCTCACGAAGCCCAAGCGGCGGTTCGAGCATTTCTGCCTGCCCGGCCGTGTCGATCAGCTTTTTCATTGCCGCCAGCTCTCGTCTGCATTCGTCACACCCTGCAAGGTGAGCCTCCACCAGCTCCAGATTATGCTCGTCGAGTGTGCCGTCCAGATAAAACCCCAACTTTTCGCGAATGCCTTCGCACTCCATCGCCGTCAACCTCATCAAGTGTTTTTTCGTTACAATAAGTTGGACAACGCCAATGCGAAAAAGTAACAGCTATTTTTGATGCGATTGAACCCGTATTATGCGCTTCCCGCATAATACAGGTCTCCGAGAGCATTATTCACGCTCCTCGTGAATAATGCGGGTGAAATGCTGAAAGTGGAAAGCAGCCTCTTCCGGGCTTTCCACTTTCCACTTTCAGCTATCTTTATCTAATCGGGATAAATCCCGCCAATATGCTTATATTGGACTATTGCATGCCTGCGACTCTGGCGTGTCCGGGTACGCATACGTCGTCACGGGCTTCGGAGAGCCTGGTAAGCATGGAGATGCCATGTAGGCCAGCAAGCCCGACCAATATATACAGTATGCGAGTCACAACGATTCCGGCTGTCGAATAGCCGAATATCGCGGTAACCAGGTTGAATCCGAATACGCCTATAAGCAGCCAGTTGATTGCGCCGACAACCATTAAGACCAGCGCCGTTATGCTTAAGGTTCTCATTTTTCAACACTCCCTGACGTCGGCGTTGTGCTTTTTCGCCTGAACGCCATTATAATTATCCCCATATTCACACATACGACTAACATTTTGCAGGACGTTGGGGTGTCGTAACGTTGTAATTCCGAATGTGGCAGGTGGATATCTCCGGGGCGGCGGCTGTCATACAACTGTCAACTGATTGCGAGAGTCTGATTGCGAGAGTCTTGACAGAAGCTTTGAGGTAAGAGTATAACAAGATCAGGCTGCAAGTCCGCTTTGCCGCTTATATCCGGCGCCAAAAACCGTCTGTCCGACCGGTTTGGAGTGATTTTTGAGTTGTATGGAAATTGACCAAAATGAGAAAGCATGATGTAGCGATCATCGGGGCCGGTCCTGCGGGAATAATGGCATCTATTACCGCTGCCCACAACGGAAAGCGCGTTGTCTTGATAGAAAAGAACCCTCAGATTGGCAGGAAGCTTCTGTCGACCGGCAACGGACGCTGCAATTTGACCAATAAGGACATAACAGTTGATCGATATCATGGCGCCGCCCCGACATTTATCGAGACAGTAATCAACCAGTTTGATCAATATGCGACCATGGATTTCTTTCAGGATTTAGGGCTGGTTCTAAAAGAAGAGGACAGTGGCAGAATTTTCCCCCGGACTAACCAGGCGTCGAGCGTCGTGGACGTTCTGCAACAAAGTCTCGTGCGCAGCAGAGTCGATGTCCTGTGTGATTCGCAGGTCGCGGAAATCGAGAGATCAGCCGTGTGGAAGATATCCTTAACCAACGGCAAACAATTTGAGTCTGACGAAGTGGTAATAGCGACCGGTGGGAGGGCTGCTCATCACCTGGGTTCCACCGGTGACGGACTGCACTGGGCTAAGAAACTGGGGCACTCGCTCACCTCGACTTATGCTGCCCTCGTCCCTGTCGAGACAGTTGAGATATGGCCGAAGGATGTTCAGGGTGTCAAAGTAGAAGCCTGCGTTTGGGCAACGTCCGGCAACAAAACTATCAGCGAAAGCTCGGGGGATCTTTTATTTACCAGTTATGGAGTTTCAGGCCCTACCGTTATGGCTCAAGCGGGGGTTATCGCTCCATTGCTCAAAACGTCTCAGGTAATGCTTCATATCGATTTGTTCCCGGATATGACGGAAGATCACCTGGACCAAATCGTCTTGCATGTTTTTCAAAACGGCGGTAAAAGAGCGGTCAAGGATTCTCTGGTAGGGCTCCTGCCCGGTAGAATGATCCCCGTTATTCTTAGATTCGCGGGAATTGGCGAACTCGAGCGGTCCGGAGACATTTCAAAGCGCAAGCGGCTGGATGTTGTCAGAAATATAAAGGACATCACTCTGACTGTCTCAAAACTTCGTCCTCTTAAAGAGGCCCAGGTCACAGCAGGTGGGGTAAATACCGAAGAAATCGATGCTCAATCTTTACAGTCAAAGCTGGTATGCGGTTTGTATTTTGCCGGTGAAATAATAGATGTTGATGGTGATTCCGGAGGATTTAATCTGCAATGGGCCTGGTCCAGTGGGCATGTTGCCGGTATGATCATCAAGTAACTGCAAGTTCTTCCCGGCCGGGGTTGTTGCGATAGGGGAGATTTGGTCGCGATTTTACTGCCCTGCCCGCTTAATTGAGAAGCGGTCGAGCAGGAAAATCGCTGGGTTTGACGTTTATCGCAATTGTCTCCGGCCAGTGTTTTGCAATTCGGCAAGCCACCTGTCTTGACTTACGTAATGATTGCCTTGTATCATTTTGCCGTTGGAGGCATAATTATGCTGCTAAGATTATCATGCTGCCTGCTTATGACCGTGCTGAGCGTTTCTGTAAACGCACAGTCGCCGGAAGATACACTTAAGTATGGAAATGGCGCCGATTCGTCCTTGATGGACACCGCTCTTGAAGAAACTCTGCCTCCCTGGGCGGATGCCGTTGCAGCGGTTGATACCACAAACACGGGCGCAGCAGGTCCGTCTGCTTCGTTTACCGTTTACCTGGGCACAGGAGTCTATCAAAACAACCCTATGTCCGATTTCGGGGTAAATAACCCGACCGGTCCCTCGGTGGACTTCTCACGGTTATATCGTACGTGCATGGCGGCAAAAGGATTGTGTTCGCAAGGGTTCTCAGCCGGATGGACGCACAGTTATGACGACACCATAATTGCGCTGCCCAATGATGCACAGGGCAAGCTGATACTTGTGTGGTATAACGGCGCAAAAGAAGAACTGATACCACAGGTCAAGGATGGCAAGCTTACAGGCGAACTTGCAAATGCCAAGAAGCCGCCATATTTCGTGATGGGCAAATTCGGATCTGCTGCAGGCCAGTGGCAGTCACTCACGATGACATTCGCGGACGACGAAAAGTGGGTCTTCACGCCCGACTCGCACAATGCCGGTCTGTATAGACTAAGGCAGATATCCGACATTGTCGGCAAGCCTATCTCATTGTGCTATGACTCATATGGCCGGCTTGAAAAGATCACCCAGTCCGACGGCAAGCCTTTGCTGTCCATCGCATATAGCTCCAGCGGTTATGTATCGGATATCTTCTCTTACGACAATCTGGGTAAGATTTCCGGTCAGCGAAAGTATGTGTTCGGGCAGGTAGAAGGCCAGACCTGCCTGACGGCCGTGTCGCAAGAAAACAATACAAAGGCTCTGCACTGGTCATACGGATATACGCTATGTAACGGCAAGCCGTTTTTAATTTCTGTGAGCGTGCCCAACCCGAAAGGAACCGGGCTGAGCACTGCGAAAGTCGTTTACGATCCTCTGGGACGCACCCAGGCCATTATAGACGCCAACACCAACAAGCACAGCTACACATACGGCTCCGGGGAAACAAAAGTGACGGTTACTGGCCCCGGAAGCGGCGGCTAAATACCGGACCTATTAGGTCTCCTATTTGCGCACCCAGCCTATTATCTCTCCGGTCTTATCTCTCCGGTCTTATCCCTCCAGGTATCCTACCTGGAGGGTAACTCCAACCCTTCCAAATTCCATTGATCGAATGGAACGATTCTTTTTTTTCTCCGTCGAAACCCATGTTAGGAAGTTTGCCGTATCTTCTTACGTCTGATAATATCTATGCAGCAGAGGTTTAGATGGAGAGCATAACCTGTGCGCCCAACAAACCTATAACAGGATTTGCGATAGGACGCGAGATGAGCGGCTTAACGGATCAGACAGTTGTGGAGCGTGTGCTCGGCGGCGATATGGACGCCTTTTCGATACTGGTGAACAAATACCAGGACCGGATATACTCTGCTGTCCTGAACTATGTCGCAAATCGTGACGATGCCGTCGATATTACGCAGGAGACTTTTGTAAAGGCATATTCAAAGCTCACGACATTCAACTCCGGCTCCGCTTTCTACACCTGGCTGTATCGAATTGCAGTAAACGCGGCGATAGACTTTATAAGAAAACGCAAGTCCAGGCCTGCCGATTCGCTGGATGATGATAAATATACTGAAGTTGGTTTCGAGCCGGTCTCTCACGATATGTCTACCGACCCGGAGAGAGTCGTGGTCAGGTCTGAGCAGGCGCATATGCTCAGAAGCGCGATCGCAAAGCTTTCTGATAAACTGAGAATGGCGCTGGTGCTTTATGATATGGAAGGACTCTCTCAGGAAGAAGTCGCGAAAGTACTCAATGTGCCGGTGGGAACTGTCAAGTCACGGGTGTCGAGGGCGCGCACTGAACTCAAATACCTGGTGGGCAAGCAAATGGGTGAAACGTTATGAATTGCAAGAAATTCGCCGTTTTGATATCTGAATATTTGGACGATAGTCTTGCCGGGCATGTGCGTGCCGAGTTTGAAACTCATGTCAGGGAGTGCGCGAATTGCGCCGGACAGCTTGCCTCAATGAAGAGAATGACGGCAGCGTTGAGAGAGATGGGCACAAATCGAGTTCCTTTTGACTGTTGGGACGCTGTCAAAGCAAAAATCCTGGAGCAGCAGAAGGCTGCACAAAGCAGACTCCCGTGGATGCTGCGTTCGGCATATGCGGTTCCGGCCTTTGCGTTTGTGATGGTGTTGGTTTTGCTGCTTGTGCTGCCGGTTTGCATTAAAAACGACCGGTCAACCATCGATCCGGCGTCAATTCCCGAATATGCTCAATGTATTTCTGCGCATTCTCGCGCTCAGCGCCAGCAGGTTTTAGGTGATCCGCATGTGACATTTATTGCGGCTGAGATGGAGAATGCAAGCCTGACTACGGACTCAAACGCGCCATGATACACAGGAAACTGCTGGCATTTTTAATACCGATGCTCTTTGCCCCGGCGCTGGTATTTGCCGCCAATGTAAATGAGCTGCTTCAAAAGACCGAGACAGCGGAAAAGCACGTCAGCTACAGGGGCACAAAGGTCGCGACATTCCACTTCGCGGGCGGGCTAATGTCAGCCAAGTTTAAGGTTGTCCATCTTTTGCCGGATCAGACGCGCACTGAGTTCTTTACTCCAACCGCGCTTTCCGGCATTATAGTTATTCAAGACGGCCCCAAATTTTGGAAGTATTACCCGAGACACAACATATGGGAAGAATCTTCCAGCCACCTCGCAATTCCTGCCGACACAATTCATGAGGAGACCCTGCGCAATTTCGATCTTCGCCTGATCGGCACGGACACGGTTGCCGGCCGGCCCACATATATTGTCTTTGCCATGCCTCATAACAGGCTCGACTCGGCGCGCAGGGTCTGGATCGATAAAGACTGCTATCTGATAATGCGTTCTCAGATAGAAAGTCCGCACGGCAGTGTAGTCAACTCTTCCAGGTTCACGAGCATCCAGATCAATCCATCAGACATATCTTCTTCGGCATTCAAAGTGACCGGCAAGGTAAGGCAGGCGCGCAAGACCGTCGACAGGCGTTTCAATGTAATCAAGCCCACATATCTGCCAAAAGGTTACAAACTGATCGGCATTTCCAGAATGTCAGTCAATGGGTATTGCTCGGCTCATCTGCAGTTTTCAAATGGGGCAAGCGTGATCTCGATGTTTCAACGCAAAGCCGGCAAAGATGCAGCCATATCGCCCGTTAAGAGCAAAGTCACCAATGTTTTGACATGGGCGCATAACGGCATTCGGTTTATGCTCATGGGCGATGTCCCCACATCCGAACTCCGCAAGATTGCTACTTCTACTAAGTGATTCAATTTATCCTACCAACGGGTATCCTCTCTGAGCGCTCCTGTGATTGAATGACCGGCATATTATGCTTTATCCGAGCATGCAGCGCTTTTGGAGGACTGGATATGTCAAGATTATTCATGATCATCGCAGGTATCCTCTGTATTTGTGGTTGCGGTGGTGGTGGAGGTGGGGGAAACTCGAACGCGTTTATCGTGCAGATACAATCTCAGAGAGTCTCTCCTAAAACACGCAGCATCAAGTCGGGCGACAGCGTGCAGTGGGTAAACACCGATACTAATCCTCACCAGGTCGTAAGCGGTACTCTGGACAAAGTGCCGAATCCGGTCACACTCTCGGAGATCGTAATCCGGCCCGACAACACTTTTCAACCGAGCACGCTTGAGGGCAACTTCGGTGACACAGTCGTGTGGCGCAACGCAACGGGTTCCGACTTTACCATGGATATTCTGGATGACTCGGGCACCGTAGCGGCAACGCTCACCTTCACCAATGGCGAGGTGAAGGGCTACTCTCAGTTTGAAACAGCGGGCAAATACACTGCTCAGAAGAGGGGAAATGTGTTCTTTTCAGGCACATTTACACTCTTCGGCATTCCCAATCCCAGCGGCACGTTTCAAAGCAACGTGCTCATCAATGGCGGCACATTCACCAGAAAGTTTACCGGAACCGGGACTCTCTCATACTATATTCTCAATCCGGAAGATGTCGACAAGAGCTTTATCACCGGCAGTATTGTTGTTCAGTGAGAGCCTATTTGTCTATCTTTTCCAGTTCGATCTTCTCGATCTTTGCGACTTTGCGCACGGAGTCGTAGTCGCTGTCTTTTGCTATAACGAACCCGTCGATCCCATAGAGGCTCATTACTGCGATCCGGCCTTCGTCGGATGATGCGACTTTCATCAAGCCGTCGCGAATCTTTTTCACCAGGCTGGGCGGCATACATCTGCGCACGCTTACAGTGTCGTTGGGGATATCGATGCTCCTGGCGATAACGTGAGTCTTTTGCATCACGTCTTTGATAGTATCGACGACCTTCTCTCTGGCGTCGCTCACCACTCCGCCGTATATCGCGCCGCCGTCCACCTGCTTGTTGTAGACAGCCATCACCACTTTATCGTGCGCGCCTGCGTAGATCACATTGGAGAAGAACTTTTCCGGGTCGTATCCGCTGGTGCGGATCAGGTGCTTGGGATATATGCTGCCGGACGTTGATACAGGGTCGCCATAGGCAAATTTCTTGCCCTTGAGGTCTGAGAGCTTATTGATGCCGGTATCCGTGCGCGCGATTATCGCGCTGAAATACTTGGTGGATTTGTTTCGGACTGTCGTCAGGATCACTTCCACGCCGTATTGGTCGTGCGCTATTACATAGGGCAGGGGAGAGAGCCAGCCTACATCGACATTACCGGCGCCCATAGCCGATATCACCGCGGCATAGCTGGTGGGTACGCTGACTTTATAGTTGAGGCCCGTCTCTTTTTTGAGCAGCTCAGCCAGTTTTTCGCCGCTGATCACGAGCTTTTTAGTGTCCAGCGATGGTACCAGAGCCATCTTGATCGGGTTTTGCGCCGAACCCAGAGGGGCGGACTTTACGGGACTTGATTTCTGCTTGCCGCATCCGCACAGCGTAATTGCTATAATCAGCAGCCATATATAATGTCGAGTCATTTTCTTCTCCAGTTTGCGTTCTGTACTTGCCGGATATCGCGCACAATTATGCGTTATCCCTAGAGGCAATTGCTCCTTGTTTTCCACTTTCCACCTTCAGCTTTCCACTTCCTTCATAAATCAACAAGGTTATTCTGTGCGCCTGGTAGAAGTATTAAGCGACCTCAAGATTATCAGGAGGGTATTATGAGACTTACATCGGTTGTTATATGCGTAATTATCGCTCTGACCGCTGCGACATGCGCTCAGTGCGCACGGACGGTGAGCGGCACGCTGCTCAGTGTTGCGGCGGATTCGAGTGCATTTGTGCTGGACACAGGAAAATATTCTCTGGCCAAGGGCGCGAAGGTCATGCGCGGCCAGGTGGGCAAGGATATGCGTGCGGTTGGGCTGCGCGATCTTGCTCAGGGCGATCATGTCGTGGCTGTGGTGAACCAGAACGGCTCCGCGGCTTCAGTCAAAGGACTATTTGGAGTCATGATCGGGACTGCTGCCGGTGTAAAGGACAACAAGCTATCGTTCGAGGACGGCCGGAGCGTTACAGTCAGGCCGGAGGCTCAGGTAATATTGGGCAACGGCAGTATAGGCAAGCCCAGCGATATAAAGCGCGGGATGCTGATCAAGTGCCGCGTGAGCCCGACAAGCTCTCAGGCATGGACTCTGTTCGCCGCGATGCCGGATAAGAAAACGGCTAAGAGTGCTCCTGCGGCTAAAGCCGCTGCTGCGAAAAAGCAGAGCAAGCCTGCGCAGGCTAAGACTAGCCTCTCCCCCGACCCCTCCGCGAAGCGGGGAGGGGTGCAGGCAAGTCCTGCCTCAAAACTCTGGACGGGACAAGGAAAGCCTGTTTCCAGAGGAGGGGTGGAGATAGTAAATCCATTCTCAAAGCAGGCGGTGAAGCAGACAGCGCCAACTGAATTATCAAAGGCCAAGCCGAAGATAAGCTCGGTGACATTCTCCGCGCCGACGCCCCTCAGAAGCGGCGACCTGCTCACTGTGGATGTGTCGGGCACACCCGGCGGCAGGGTGAGAGTCGAGATAAAAGACTTGATAAAGTCAGTCACTTTGGATGAAATGAAGCCCGGCGCGTATAGGGGCGTTGTGGAGATTCCCGCGGACAAGAGCGTTAAGGGGGCCGCGCTTGTGGCCAGGCTTAGCGTCAATGGAGTGGTTGCCGCGCCGGTACAGGCGAGCAGGCTGGTCAGCGTGGAACCAATTGTGCCGGTTTTGCCGCCTCTGCCCGCAAAGACCGCCTTGGCAAAGAATGAGCAAGTGGAAATTATTCCGGCGATGCAGCCTGCTTCGGCGCCGCAAGTGACGGTGCCGGTTGATCAGCCGAAGGAGTCTGTCGAGGCTCCGGCTCCCGAGCCTGAGCCGGAAAAGATTGTGCTTACTAACCCGCCCGACGGGGCAAGTATAAAGCGCGCCCTGCTGATAAAGGGCACAGCCGAGCCTGACGCAAAGGTGCTTGTGAACGTGACGTATTCCAACGGACTTGTCGGCCTGCTCAAGCTCAGCGGAGAGGTGACTTCGCAGATGGCTGCTGTGGATAAGGACGGAGAGTTCAAGGTCGGCCCGATTGCGCTTGAGGGTCCGCTGGCGACACAGGGTCTTGAGTTTACGATCAAGGCGTATTACCCGGATCGTGGCGATCACGGCACCGCCATAGTGAAGGTTCTAGGCGCGCGAAACTAATCATATAGAAAATACTAAATATAAAATACCAAATACTAAATACTAAATTATTGAAGGGTTGTTGAGTGAGACTGCCGAGGCCGTTTATAAAGGCATACAGACACATAAGGGAAATCTTAGCGGAATACAATGCCGACAACGGTTCGCTGGTGGCGGCAGCCGTCAGCTTTTATGTGTTTCTATCGCTGATCCCGCTTGCCCTGCTTGCCATTGCCGTGTTCGCATTCTTTCTTGGTTCCACCGCCCAGGCCGAGCAGAGAATTATGGATGTTTTAGGAGCGGGTTCCGTGGGGCCGGGCATCGGCAAGATGGTCGAGCAGGTGATCCAGGACAGGGGCGCTGCCACGGGATTTGGTCTGTTGACATTTTTGTGGTCGGGTATATCTCTGATTGTAACGCTCGAAACAGCGATGAACCATGTCTGGAACGTCGAACAGCGGCGAAGTTATCTGAAAAAGCGGTTGTTATCGATTGCCGTGCTGCTGATGCTGATAGTGCTGCTGGGCGTTTCGTTCGGCATGACCGCCGCGATTACGGCAATTCGCAGCCGCGATCTTATCCCGGAGTTTCACCTTGGCTGGTTCTGGGATACTCTCACATATCTGCTGCCGCTTGCAATCACGATCTTCACGTTCACTCTGTTTTATAAGATACTGCCGAACACGATAGTGCCATGGACATCAGCGCTTGCGGGCGGAGTGTTTGCCGGGGTTATGTGGGAGCTGGCAAAATATGCGTTCAGCTACTACGTGGCAAACTTTGCCGACTACAATCAGGTCTATGGCTCTCTTGGGGGTGTTATCCTGCTGTTGTTTTGGATATACTACTCATCCGTAATAGTAATCTACGGCGCGGAACTGGCTTCGGTTCGCGCCGGTAGATACAGAATGTTATGATGCCAGCCTGAGATCAGGCGCAGGCTTATGTTCACCGGTATATACCTTTGCTCCCATTAGGCATCCGACGGAAGGATGCAGCATACCCTTAAAGAAAGCTGTCCATTGCAACTTTCTCTTGCACACACAGCACACATCCTGGTGCCGGGAATTTTCCGATCCACACCAGAAGCACTTTACCATTTTTATCACGCTCCTCCAAAGGTGACGGACCCACAAGGGGCGCAGGCCCATCGGATGAGTTACCTGCAGAATTCGTACCAACCAGCCCATCCGTAAGCTGCATGGGTAAAATATCCTCATATATTTGTCTGCCTGCTTCCGTAACCCGATATACCCGGCGATCATAGGGTTCAAAACATGGGTGTCGGCCGTCAGTCGTCGGTTACATATGTGATAGGCTGCCTTAAGGTCGCACTTGGCGAAGATGCTGTAATTAGGTATAATCAGCCTGGTAACCAGGGGGCTGTTATGATTAATCTCGGCGGCATTGATGCGGCTGCTTTTCGATATATAAATACAGAACTGGCGTCACCGGTGATGGATAAAGTGATGCTTGACGCTACGACACTGGGTGTTGGAGTAGTACAGGCGGGTCTGAGCCTGGCATGCATAATGTGGGGATGGATTGGAGAGCGTGTCAATATTCGCCGGGCGGGTTATGCGGGCCTGACGGCATTCGCTCTTTCCGGCATTGCAGTTCAGATCGCCAAGCACTTATGGGACCGTCCGCGTCCTCTGCTTGCTATGTACGATGTCCGAGTTGTAGGCGAGTCACTCTTTGTGCACAGTTTTCCGTCAGGGCACACCACGACCGCATTTGCTGTTGCGGTGGCCATATCGATATTTCTGCCGAAGTTGAGATGGGTTTTGATACCGTTTGCTTTCATAACAGGGTTATCCAGGGTATATCTCGGCGTGCATTTTCCACTTGATGTTTTATACGGCGGACTGATCGGCACTCTCATCGGTATATGGGCGGCAGCCCTGGTTCAACGCCCATGTAGAACCCAATAGCTTTCCACTTCCCTCCCGATGCGGGAAGGGGGTATTACAGTTCAAAGGTTGCTTATGAAACGAATAGCGCCATATATTCTGCTTGCGCTCCTTTGCGCCGTGCTCTTTGCCTGGCGTGTCGGGAGCACTCCATTGATCGGTTTGGACGAAGGCCTTTATGCCGAATGCTCGCGTGAGATGCTGGCCGGCGGTGATTACATAGTGCCCACATGCAACGGCGTGCTCTTTTTGGACAAGCCGCCGCTGGTTTACTGGATGCAGGCTGCCGGTATGCGAGTATTTGGAGTGAACTCACTCGGCGCCAGGCTTCCGTCGATACTTGCTGCGCTGATTCTTGTCGGATTTATCGTATACGTGGGTTCAAAATTGTATGACCGCCGTTCGGGGATTATGGCCGGGTTTATACTGGCGAGCGCAATTCTGACATCGGCTCTGGCGCGCATGGCCGTGATGGACCAGATGTTTGCTCTGGCTATTGCGCTCTCTCTGGGAGCATTTGTGCTCTCGTATTCAGGCAAATGGGGCAGGGGAGGATATGTGCTCTTTTGGGCCGCCATGGGGATATCGACTCTGATCAAGGGACCCGCAGGGATGGTAGTTATCTGCCTGGTTGTCGGAGCATTCTTGCTGATGAGTCGGGAAAAACGCGCGGTCAGGCAGGCTGTGCCTTTGGCTGGCGTATTGATCTTTCTGGCGATATGTCTGCCATGGTATATACTCGTTCAGGCACGCACGCACGGCGCGTTTGCCGGGGAGTTCTTTATACATCAAAACCTGCAGCGCGCGATGGGTGAGGACTTCTGCCATAACCAGCCGTTTTACTTTTACCTGCCTATTTTTGTGGTGGGATTTTTTCCATGGAGTATATTTGTGCCGCTGGCATGGATGACCAGGGTGAAGCGAGCTAATGCGGATGCGTCGTTGTTTATGGCTGTCTGGATGGTTGTGGTGATCGGCGTGTTTTCACTCTCCCGCTCGAAACTGGCCTCATATATTTACCCGATGTTTCCGGCTGCGGCGATACTTGTGGGGGCGATGTGGGCTGAGGTCACCGCGTCCAAAAAACTCGGCAGTGTATACAAGTATTCATGGGTTGTGCTGGGTGTGTCGGTCTTGCTGGCGGTCGCATTTCATGCGGGGCTGAAATATCTGCCCGAGCCAATGCCTGGTCTGAGCTTTGCGCTGACTGTAATGGGTCTTGCTATTGTGATCGGATCGGCTCTTTCACTCGCAATGCTTGCTTGTAGAAAGGGCTGGGCGGCTTTTGCGGCCTTGTGCGGCGGGATGATGGTGTTTATGGGAGCGGCAGTGCTTATAGGGCTTCCCGCTGCAGCCCACAAACTGAGTACGCCTGTGGTTGAGACGGCATATCGCATTGCCGAAAACTCATCGCGGCAGGACGGCGTAGTATCCTACAGGCTCTCGCACCCTCAGCCTGCGCTGGGCTTTTACTCAGAGAGGCCGGTGCTTAGCATGAGTGATCCTGAAAAGCTCAGCAAGTCGATAAGATCAGGCGCAGTTAGTCTGGTTGTGGTTGAAAAAGAAAGCCTGAACGACCTTCCGGCGGGTGGAACAGCCGTAGGTCGTGCAGGCGAGTTTTTGCTGTACAAATGGCAATGAAATAATCAATACGCAGAATGTATAAATATATAACACACGCCTCTTAGTCTGATATATTATGACCAATAATTAAAACATATAGATGAGTATACGGAGGTGTGTATATGTCGATATCAGCAGTTTCCTCTTCATCGAGTAGCGCAGCGACAACAACAGGCACTGATGTACAGCAGCTTCAGGCACAAATCGCCAAATTGACCAAGCAAATTGCTAAAGAAGAAAAGAGCAGCGATGATGAGAAGGTAAAACAAGCGGCGATTGAACAGTTGCAAATGCAGATTCAGCAACTACAAATGCAAATCCAGCAAGCACAATCGGCAAGTTCCAAACAGAGTGTCGATTTAAGCAAGGCAGCATCGGTTGATCGAAGCGTCAAATCAAGCAGCATCTCGATAAGCGATAGTCAAATTGACGCATTGGCCTAACGTATGGTCGTTATGTTGCTTGAACTCACTTGCAAATAATCATTCAAAAATACTAAATAATAAATCTCACTGGTTTGCTTGCGTTATTGACAAATACGGCGTATACTTACTCATTGTAGTATCAACGTTTAGCATCGGCGTCTTCGTCATCCCGTGGATTGCGTTACCTTCTACGACTGATCGAATCTCCCGAGAGTGGCATAGCCACGCGCTCCATGTTGAAAAAAACAGGGATAACCTGGAAGGACGGCAATCAATTGGCCAACAAATCACTTTATGTAGGTAATATGTCCTACTCCACCACGGAGAGCGAAATTCGCGATCTGTTCGAGCCTTATGGCCCGATCGCTGATGTAAGAGTCATCGGCAACAAGGGCTTCGGCTTTGTCGAGATTCCCGAGGAGAATATGCAGGCTGCTATCGATGCCATTAACGGCAAAGAAGTCGGCGGCAGGACCCTCACAGTCAATGAAGCGCGACCCAAGACCGAGCGCAGCGGCGGCGGTGGCGGTCGTGGCGGCTACGGCGGCGGTGGCGGTCGTGGCGGAAGCGGCGGTTTCGGTGGCGGCGGTGGCCGACGCTGGTAATTAGTCAGCAACAAACGAGTCCGGTGCAAATGCACCGGACTCTTTAGCACCCGGGCATCACGAGCGCAACAACATCAGCATTAGGTCAACTAAGCCGGATACTTTTCCGGCAGTAAAATCTCTCTGGTACGTGGTTCTTCGCGATGCGATATACTAACGCGAGACTGGAGAACCTTTGTGACAGCACTACCGGCCCTCAATATCGGCCGCCTCAAAATAGACCCACCGTTCATACTCGGCGGAATGGGGGTCAGAAGCTCCGACCATCATCTTGCCTCAGCAGTAGCCAATTGCGGCATGGCGGGCACTATTGCAAGTGTCGGCCTGGTGCGCTCCAGGTGTAAGGGGCAGGCGTATGTCGACGAGAGCAACAAGGGCCTGATAGAAGAGATAAGAAAATCGCGCGAACTCTCGGACGGCGTGATCGGCGTCAACATTATGGTCGCCCTGACCAACTATGATGAACTGGTCAAAACAGCCGTACGCGAGAAAGTGGACTATATAATCTCTGGTGCGGGTCTGCCGCTGGGTCTGCCGGCGCTTGCCAAGGACAGCGGGGTCTGCCTGATTCCGATAGTCTCCTCCGGCAGAACGGCTGATATTATCTGCAAACGATGGCTCGGCAGGGATAAGTGTCTGCCGGATGCTATTGTCGTGGAGGGCGCTTATGCGGGCGGCCATCTTGGTTACAGCCTTGCTGAGGTTGCCGACTGGAACGAGCACAGCCTTGCATCAATCTGCAAGGACGTGATTGACGTTGCTCGCAAGTACGAAGAGCAGACAGGCAAGCATATCCCCGTAATTGCCGCAGGCGGAATCTTTGATGGCGCGGACATAGCGCGCCTGTTTGGCGTTGGTGTTGAAGGCGTTCAGATGGCGACCAGGTTCCTTGCCACTAACGAGTGTTCACTGCCCGACAACTGCAAGCAGCTCATTATCAACTCGAGTGAAGAGGATATGATAATTATCAAAAGCCCTGTCGGCATGCCGGGCCGCGCCGTGCGAAACGAGCTGGTCGAGAAGGTCCTCAGGGGCGAAAAGCAGCCTATCTCCTGTCCGTATCACTGTCTGCGAACGTGCAATCCATCCGAAGCGCTGTTTTGCATAGCGTCGGCGCTGGTCGGCGCGCACGATGGAGACGACAAGAACGGGTTGATTATGGGCGGATACAACGCTCACCGCATCCACGAAATAATCCCGGTGCGGCAGTTGGTAGACGACCTGGTCTCGGAGGCAAGCACCGCATTTGATCGTGAGGTCGACACGCAGCTCGCATCGTCAGGAGTTTAGAGACAGGCTCCCTGGTCAATCAGTGTGTTTATCAATGTATCCAGCGGCAAGTCGCGTGGAGTCGTGCCCATTTTAACTGAGATCGCCGCTGCGGTTCCTGCAGCCTGGCCTATAGCCATGCAGCAGGGCTGGACCCTGGCGCTTCCGGCTGCAAAATGAGTGGCCGAGATAGTGCGTCCCGCGACCTGAAAATCCTCCATCCCTTTGGGCAGCAGGCATCTGTATGGAACATGATAGTCCGATCCGGCGGACACAAAACCTCTCCCCCTGAGATTTTCTACACCCGAATCCGGGAGGTGGACGTCTACATTGTGAGCGAACCTGCAGATACCGTCAGGGAACTTGCGCGCCGATAGCACGTCATCCGCTGTGAGAGTATAATCCCCGACAATCCGCACGGTCTCGCGTATACCCAGGTTCTGAGCCGTATCTATCAAAAAGGCGTCTTCGCAGCCGGGTATATGGCGGCGGAATAGCTCAGTCAGCTCAAACGCTTCCCGGCGGCTGTTTTCTACGGCGTGCGATACTTCAGCCGGTGAACAACCGTCTACGCCTGGGCTGTGGATGGTATTGATGCTGAACACACCCGGCATCAGCGGAACAGGAGTCCAGCAGCCCATGCCCCGGCCTGTAGCCTCATGGAAAGCCTTGCCAAGGCTCAGATAGACGTCCGATTCCCTGACATGAGCATTGCCTATCCTGAACATAAGCGTAGGCGGCTGCATAGCGCCGTCGCTTTCCCTGCCTTTGACTATTTCGGCTCCGGCGAAACGAGCCAGATCTGCGTCACCTGACGCGTCTATGATCTGTCTGGCCTTGAACGCTAGTTGCCCGCACTTGGAGTTCGTACCAACAATCCATTCATTGTCGATATGCTCAGCCGATAGCGCCGATATGCCGTAAATCACCTCGGCTCCGGCCTCCCTGACCATTTCGTCGGCTATTATCTTCAAATATTCGGGGTTAATGGATATGTATCCCAGAGGGATTTTCGACGCCGCGCCGATAGACTGCATCCGGACCAGCATCTCTTCGGGGATGCCTTTTATAATGCGCTCACCCTCGTTCTTAAGATCGTCCGGCCAGGGCTGGTTGTCCTCATACAATCGCATTCGGGCGAAGTCGTTTCTGCGGTCGGCGTTGTCGAATGCCCCCCAGTTGCAAAGCAGCCCGCTCGTGGCTGCGCCGCCAAGGCACTCCGAACGCTCGATCAGCAGTGTGTCGGCTCCGTTCCTTGCAGATGCAATAGCCGCTATCATGCCTGCTGGGCCGCCACCGGCTATTATGACATCATAAGTTTTTTTGGAAGTTTCCATTGGTGTTTGTACAGCCTTTGAAATAGACGGGTCAGGATTCGGAAATCCTGACCCGGAATGGAAGCAATTATTTATTGATTATCCGGTCGAGTATGGGCGCAACTGCGTTTGCCATCCTAGTAAACCCGAGATCAGTAGGATGTAAGCCGTCTACTGTCGCCTCGCCGTCATCACCCATCAGGGAACTGCCTTCTATGTAGTGCATTTCACTCTTCCAGCCGTCTACATAGTCCTGATATATGCTCTTCAGAATATCATTTTTTTGCAGTAAATTCCATGGGTCGTTATGACAGATGAACTCATTCTGGAGCCCCGGACTCTCCATTAAAATAATCGGAGTATCGGGGTGGGTGGTTTTGAGCTTATCCAGCAGATAACGAATTCGTTCGTCCACTGTCTCGATGGCCATGTTGGGTATGCAGTCGATTACAAAAATTGACGGATCGAGCTCCACAAGCAGGTCGGAGACTTCGTGTTCGCACTTGCCGGCGCCTGAAAAACCTAGATTGATTGTCTCAATATCCAGTGCCCGGCTAATTATGGACGGATAGGCCATGCCCGGACGCGAAGCACATCCTCCCTGGACTATGGATGAGCCATAGACTACCACAGGCTTGACGTCTTTCTTGCGCTTGGAAGCTTTCCGGGTTTTCGAGCCGGCAATAACTCCTACTTTGACCGACTCTACGCCGTTATACAAAGGCAGATAGAGAGCATATTCTCTCATTTGGCTGGAAATGTCCCAAATAAGATTGGCTTCGCTTTCGATGTCTGCCGGAAAGCCCGTTGCCAGTTGGCGCAACTTGTCATTATGCATCACATATAGATCGATACCGCTTGCACCTGTGGCGGGCATATGTGTCAGAGCGAGTCTCTCCATTCTGAGCTTCCAGCGAACCTGTATCTCAGTCGAATCTGTCTCAAATTTAACGACTATCCCGGCGCTGTTTTGCGCAAGACCCCAGACGTCCGGGTGAACCAGTGCTTTTGCTTTGGCCGGGAAGCGGTCGTAGAAGCTCTCGGTGTCGGTCCAGCCTTTGCCTTCAATAGTCAGTGTGGCGGCGTCAAGCCATACGAGGGGGGCGTTTTTTGTTTCTTTAGTTGTAGTCAATCTATTTAGCTCCGAATTTTTTCGGCTGCTTCGCGCAGCGCTTTGGGTAACAGATTTGGGGTGATAAATTTGGCGTCCTGGTCTGCAAGGACAATCGCCCGCTCGATGGTGTTTTCAAGCTCGCGTACGTTGCCGGGCCAGGCGTAGTGCATCATCATCTCGAGCGCTTCCGGGTTTACGTGTTCGATCTTTTTGAAATTGTCTTCGGCGTACATTTCGACAAAGTGGTTTATAAGCAGGGGTATGTCATCGACACGCTCTCGCAGTGGAGGCATGTTTATCGTGATGACCTGCAGCCGGTAGAAGAGGTCTTCTCTGAACTTGCCTTCTTTGACGAGTTTCTCCAAAGGCTGGTTGGTGGCTGTGACCATTCGCACATCAACTTTAATAGTCTCTGTGCCGCCGACCCGCTCAAACTCGCGCTCCTGCAGCACTCTCAGGAGCATCATCTGGACCGTGGGCGGTATGTCACCGATCTCATCCAGGAAAAGCGTGCCATGGTTTGCAGTCTCAAACCGGCCCTTTTTGCGGTCGATTGCGCCGGTGAACGATCCCTTCTCATGCCCGAAGAGTTCGCTTTGCAAAAGCTGCTCGGAGAGCGCTACGCATGCCACCGGCACGAACGGCTCTTTAGCACGAACCGAACCGAAGTGCAGCGCTCTTGCCACGCCTTCCTTGCCCGTGCCGCTCTCGCCGCGTATGAGCACGGATGCCCGGCTGTCCTTCACCCGGTCGATCATTTCGAGGACTTCTTCCATAGCGGGAGAGCTGCCGACGATGTTGTCGATCTTGCTTATGGTCTTCTTGCCGGTGTGATGCCTGGGAGCGCTCGGGCGGCTGTCCTGGTTCATTCCTCTGCGTTCGAGAGCGTTTTTGACCACGATCTTGATCTCATCGAGGTCAAAGGGTTTTGGGATATAATCCAGCGCACCGAGTTTCATCGCATCCACGGCGCTCTTTATGGTGCCATGGGCGGTAATCATCAGGACGGATATACCCGGGACGATCTCCTTTGCGGCTGCAAGCAGTTCGACGCCGTTGATGTCGGGCATTATCAGGTCGCTGATAAGGACGTCCACATCAGTGTTCTTTTGCAGGACTTCTTTGCCTTTGCGCCCGTTTTCGGCGGTGAGGACTTTGTGGCCTTCCTTGGTCAGCACGGCTTCCAATACTCTTCTAATGTTCGGCTCGTCATCCACGACGAGGATATTGCCGGTTTTCTTACTCATACTTAAATCATACCATATATGGGTGATGGGTGTTAGGTATTGGGTCAGGGCAAACGCATCAAAATGCTATTCACCTTGTTTTGGCCTCTGCGGTTAAAACCGCGGCTAAGAAAAACACGAAGTGTCCCTTCGGACACTAAGATTTCAGTCGGCGGAGGCCGACTTTGTGAATTTACAGCAGTGACTTTAGTCGCAAAGGCACCATTTTGCCAAACACAAAATTAAGATGCGTTTGCCCTGGGTATTGGGTGTTGGAGAATGGATGTTCTCACACTATCAGTTATTAACACCTGAGACAGGATACTGGCCGATCGCCATAAGGCCGGAATACCTCGAACTATAAAAATCAGACTATACAATTAAAGGTGTCCCTTCCCTAACACCTATCACCTATCACCTAACACCTACATTCTTCGCTCCATCGTTTGATCGTAGTCCGCTGCAATGGTCGAGTAGGTTCTGGAGCGCGGCAGTACTATCTTGAATTTCGTGCCTTTATTCGGCTTACTCGACACTTCTATTCGTCCGCCATGGTTTTCGATTATTTTGTGTACCACACTCAAACCCAGGCCGGTGCCCTTCGTCTTAGTTGTAAAGAACGGCTGGAAGATGCGCTCTATCTTATCCTGCGCTATCCCGACCCCCGTATCGCTTACCGATATATACGCTCCGCCGGTGGGCATTGCTCCGGTCTCTATCGTGAGCATGCCGCCCTCGGGCATGGCCTGCAGCGAGTTGATGATCATATTTTTGAGCACCTGCTCGAGCTGGCTGTCGTCTGCCTGAATCTCCGGGACGGACTCCGCCAGGCTCTCTTTGACGATCACATTGCTGTCTGTGATATGCACGCTCATCAGGTGCAGAGTCTTTTCGACGATGTCGTTGATGCAGGTTGGTTTGAGCTCAAGCTGCATGGGCCGGGCGAAATCCAAAAACTCGGTCGTGAGCCGGTTAAGGCCATTGACCTCGTCGACGATAATCCCAAGGAACTCGACAATCGCAGGTTCCTCCTCATACTCCTTCTGTATGAACTGCGCGGCGCCCTTTATGGAGCTGAGCGGATTTCTTAGCTCGTGCGCGATACTGGCCGCGAGTTGGCCGACTGCCGCCAGCTCTCCCATGCGCCTGAAGTCGTCCTCCATCTTGATCTCACGGGTGATATCTTCAAATATGATAACCAGACCAAGCTGTTCGCCTGCACTGTTTAGCAGCTGAGATACGCTGACGTTTATGTAGACCTCATTACCGCCGCTGGTCGGGTGGAAAGCGAGTTTATATCCCTGGTATGTTTCGCCTGTCTTAAAGACGCGCTCGATTGACGTTTGCAGGCTCTGTCTCTCGGACTCCTCGACCCTGAGGCAGTTCATTGCCTCCTCGTAGTGACGCCCTACGATCCTTTCCACGCTGATCCCGACAATATTCTCGGCTGCAGTGTTCCATGTGAGGATCATGCCGTCCGAATCGAGAGTGACGACTCCCGCGGCAATGCTGCTCAGTATATTATCTGTGTAGCTGGTGAGAGCGCTGAGGGCTTCAAGCTCTTTATATATCGCTGCGCCCTGGCTTGCGATTATTGACAGCACCCGCACATCATCGTCCGAATACTGATTCGGGCTGTAGTTGTGTACGCTCATAACTCCGACGACCTCGTCCTGGAGAATGAGCGGGATCGCCATCAAAGAGCGGACCTTGTGCATTCGCTCGGTGTTGAACCTCGGGTCGATGTCGATATCCGGTGAGACGATTGCCTTTTGCTCGCTTACAGCCCAGCTTATTACGCTTGTCGAATCGAGCCGCTCATCCGGCGGTACTGATCCTTTTTCGCCGCGGGATCTGGCCGCCTTTACCGAGGCAATACCGGCATCATGGTCGACGGCATAAATAAACGCTTCATCATAATCCGCCAGGTCTGATACAATCGCGAGGATCGAATCGAGAGCCTCTTCGAGGTTTGCCGCAGAGCTGATCTTTTTGGAGAATTCGTACAAGGCACTCATCTCAAGCACGCGCTGGCGCATCTTTTGCTCATATGTCATGGCATTCTTGAGGACTGTCGCGGCGTGTGACGCCATTATGGATACAAGTTTTAGCTCCGTGCCCTGAAACTCCTCACCTTTACTTCTATAGAGCACGATCGCGCCTATAGTCGTGTCCTCGGCAATAAGCGGGGCAAGCATCAGTGTAGCCTTGCCTCTCGCAAGAGTTTTCAGCAGCTCTGAGTTATTGTCATTATTGCTGATATTTTTCGGAGATATCAGCAGTGGAGACTTGAGTTCGCGCACGAAATCGACTGTTTTTTTTGTCTTTGCGGCTGCTTCAATGCCGGAAGCAAGCAGTTGAAGTCCGCCGGATAAAGCTTTCGGGACCAGATGCCCGCGTTTTGTGTCGAAAAGGAGTAGCCCTGCGCCGTCGCATCCGACTGCTTTTGCCGAAGTCTGCACCAGCATCTGAGACGCATTATCCAGGCCGTAGGCTGCGCTGATATTCCGGCTGTGCTCGTAGAGGACATTCAACTCGGCGTATTTCTCCTCCATTGCCTCGTAAAGCCGCGCATTTTCTACTGCGATCCCTGCCTGGCTTACGAATGTCGCCAAAAGATCGACATGCTCGGGTTCGATTGCTTTGTTATTCAGGGAGTTGTCCGCTACGACCACTCCGATGGTCATATCTCGCACCACAATCGGAGCCGCCAGAAACTCGCCCGCGCCCTGTTGATTTGGTTCGAAAGGAGAGCCCTGAGAAAAAATCGGGATCTGTTCCTTTGCCGCCAGACCTATTACGCCTTCGCCGATTTTTACGCGCTCGGTAATACGGTCCTTTTTGCCGTAGCCTTTGCGCGCTCCGGCAATGAACTCATTTGCCCTGGCATCCAGCAGATATACGCAGCACCTGTCGAAGCCTACAATATCCGTGATGCTCTCGACAATCTGGTTGAGCACGTTTTCCAGATCAAGCGTGGAGTTGATAGCCCGCAGGACTACGGATATACGCGACATTTCTTCGATCTTGCGGTTGAGCCTTGAGTTGAGATGAGCATTGGATATCGCAAGCGAAGCATGGGTCGCAAATATACAGAAGAGTTTCAAATCGTCCTGGGTAAACGGAGGTTTCGGCTTGTGGCGCCTGATGCTCAGAACACCCTTTACGTAGCCGTCTTCGTCCTTAAGAGGCACGCACATTGACCCGCTGACTCCGGGCCTGGGCTTTACACCGTCTTTGAACCTCGGGTCGTGCGATACATCTTCAATAAGCACTGGTTCGCCGGTCTGAGCAACTCTGCCCGCGATCCCGGTTCCCAGAGCGATTCTGGCTCCGTGGACAATGTCATCGGCAAGGCCATAGCTGGACTTGATGATCAGAGCGTTCTCGTCAGGGTCCATAAGCATCAGCGAGCAGGTCTGAGCATCCATCACTGCTGCGGCTTTCATTACTACGGTGTTCAGCAGCGGCATTACATCGTGCGGGTCTATTGCCTGACCGACCTCATAAAGGGACGCTATTTCCTCAAGATGCCTGCGATCTGAATGCATGGATGTCTGTGAGATGTTATGAGGTGATTCGGTTTCCAGAGCATTGCGGGAAATATCGAATATTTGCCGCATTATGTCTTGAGCCGATCCATTTGATCCGGCCAGCTCTGCAATTTTTTGCATGGCAGAGTTATTTGAGGGCGATTGTGGCATTGTTTACAACTGACCTATTATTTGCATGTTGCGATAAGACTATCTAGACTGCCGGGAACCATGTTACCCGGAAATCCTCAACTATAACCTTGTTCCACAGATGAGTTATCTCATGCCTCTCTGAGCGATGCACTTATTGTAAATTTCGGTAAGTATATTGGAATAGCCTATCTGATTATTGTCTTCAATCCCCAGCTTAGCCATCAGCGGGGCGGCCATTTTGGATGCAAGCTGTTCGCGTACGGTTTCGTCCAACTCGGCTTTTCGCTCGACAAATCTCTGTATCGCTTCAAACTCATCCGGGCTGACAAGCTCGATATTGCGCACATATTCAGCCTCTGGGTATTGGGCAGGAGTTACTTCTTCTTGACTCTGCCTCACTTGGTCCCGCATCCACTCGCTGCGTTCCTTTACTACCAGTGTGCCTGCCGCGAAATCGCCCAGACGCTTGTTTCTATTGCTTGAGAGGACGGATATCAAACCGACCAGATAAATGCCGGGGATCATATCGACTATCCGCACCAGGTTTCGAACGGCGGCGCTTGCGAAATCTATTGGCATTCCGCCTTCGCGTATAGTGCGCATTCGGGCGTAACGTTTGCCGGGCGACTGGCCGTTCCACGCGGTCTCGAAGTAGACGTAATATCCGTACCACATCACAAACGACGCGATTGCCAGCAGCGCGTTTGCCCAGGATGTCCCCGGCCACTTGCCATATTCGGATAAGAGCACGCGAACACTCATAACAACCAATATAAGCAGACCCTGAAGCAGCAGGTCTATAATCGCAGCGCCCGCGCGCGATGCCAGCCCAGCCAGTTCATATTCTATCCTGACATTTTCGGGTGTAACTACCGTTACTTGTCTCGACAAAGCAATCTCCTGATTAGCCCAGAGCGGAGAGTGGAGAGCTAAGAGCCCAGACACTCTTACTGTAAGAGCTCACTCTCGATGAGTAAAATCGTTTGATCGTGTATCGTTTATCGTTGAAATAAGGCGTCACGATCAACGATCAGACGATCAACGATCAAACGATATGAAAATAATGCTCATGAAGACTGAGCAATTACCTCTTACTTTCGTATTTCGTTGATTAAGTGCTATAATTCCTGCGTGGACGAGCGCTCATACATAGAAAACAAACAAGAGTCCTGGCAGAGCCTGTCGAATAAGATCGACCGAATACGCTCACGCGGCCTGCGCTCACTTACACGAGCCGAACTCGAATCTGTCGGCTCGGAGTACCGCGGCGTTGTATCCGACCTGTCATTCGCTCGCAGCCAGGGCGCAAGCAATGAGTTAGTGATCTATCTCAACGAACTCGCTGCCCGAGCTCATGGTATACTTTATGCCACATCCGGCGCAAGTGTGGGCGGGCTTTGGTCCTTTCTTATTAGAGAGTTTCCGGCGCTGTTTCGTTCCACAATCAGGCATACACTTGTCGCGACACTGATATTCATGGCAAGCTGGGCGGGAGCGGCTTATCTGGTCATAACCGACCCAAGCATCTCTCATACTCTCATGCCCGAGAAACTGCAGGCCAAGGACGTCAGGAATGCCAAGTCCCCAATTCCAGACCCTGCGCAGATGTCCAGCTACATAATGACAAACAATATCAAGGTCGGTATATTATCATTTGCCGGGGGAATAAGCGCGGGTGTGATAACCGTGTTTGAGATGGTCCAGAACGGCGCGATGCTTGGAGTGGTCGCTACGCTGTTTTCGCCTATAATGGGCCGGGCTCGGTTCTGGTCATATATACTGCCGCATGGCATAATCGAGCTGGTCGCTATTTTTATATGCGGCGGTGCGGGACTTATGATAGGCTCGGCTATGATTGCGCCGGGTAATATGCGCCGCGCTGATGCAATCCGCTTGGCTTCCGGCAAAGCGCTTCGGCTCTTTGCTGGGACGATCCCGCTATTTGTTGTCGCAGGGACGATAGAGGGTTTCATCACGCCGTCCGTGTTGCCGATATGGTCTAAGCTCACATTTGCAGCCATAACCGCCATCGGCCTGATAGCTTATTTAGGCTTCGCCGGCGGCACCAAGCCAAATATAAAATATCAAATCAAAAATACTAAATGCTAGAGTTGTCCTCTGCCTTTGATGCTCAAGTATTCGTTTATGACCGATGGCGTGAACTTATCAGGGGGGACGTCCAGCACAATTGCTCCAGCCCGTGCCAGCCGTGCGGCTGCCTGTTTTCTCGCCTGCAGGACCTGCCTGGCTGCTGCTGCCTTGAATGCATCCTCCGCGCTCTCCACTCTCATCTCTCCACTTTCCACTTTTATGTGTGCGGCATCAGAGACAGCCGGGTCTGCCATTGTAACGACCAGGCACAGGTGCTTCCTGGTGAGGCTTGCGATCTGTGAGATCATAGGCTTTGAAGATTCAGGGTCGACCAGGTCAGTAAAGAAGACTATCAGGCTACGGCGGGTACATTTTCTCGATAGATACGGCACTGCGCGGTAGTAGTTGGAGTCACCTTCGGCGTCTTTGAGGTTATAGGCGAGACGCAGCAGGCTCAGGGTCTGGCTCTTGCCCGATCTGGGAGGCGAGTAGCTGATGATGTCTTCGCCGAAGGTCATCAGCCCGACTTTGTCGCCCTTTATCGCCGCCACATGCGCGAGCATCATGGATGCATTTATGCTGTGGTCGAGCCTGGTAAGCCCGTCTATCACTGGGCCCATGATCCGCCCGCAGTCCAGGACGATGAGTATATTCTGCGATCTCTCCTGCTGATAGAGCCTGGTCACCAGCTTGCCGCGGCGCGCTGTCGCTTTCCAGTCTACTGCGCGAAACTCGTCATCGGGCACGTATTCCCTGAGTGACTCGAACTCTGTGCCCCTGCCGCGAATTCGCATGAACCGCTGCCCGGGTTGGACCGCGTGCTCGCGCTTCAGGCCGATCTCATATCTGCGCATATCCAACAGGTTGGGATAGACCTTGCAGCGCTGTCTTGCGGGGATTTTATACTGCCGGATGACCAGCCCCAGAGGCCCGAACAGCCGGACGCATATGTCCATAAATTCATAGTCGCCCCTGTTTGGAGGGAGCACATGGTAGGTTGTCTCCCACTCGGACCGGGCGGACATAGCGAAAGGCGCAACGTTGCCTCGCGCGTCGAATCCTTCCGGATACTCTTCACGAACTATGCCCCTAAGCGCCCGATAGTCCGAGTTTCGCAGAATCAGGCGCACGGGGTTTGGTGCACCCAGTGAGAGCTTCTCGTCGCAGATGCGCGTGATCTCTACTGCCTTACCACGCACGAGCCACAGCCATTCCCCTGCCGCCGCGACAACAGCGAGCGCAATTGTCACGATCCCGCCGGTCGCAAGCGCCCCGGACCAGCCTGAAAAGCCGATCATCAGCGCCCCAATTATCAGCATTATTATGAGTCTGATTGTAAAGATCATAGTTTTTCCAGTCGGCGCAAACCAATTAGCGCAAGCATAAATCTGCTTACTCAAACGCTCTGCGCATTCCTGCCTTTGACGAATAGCCGCAGGAATCGGGGTTGCTTTCGCATAAAGCCTACCTGTTATGGATAGACTTGCGGATTTACACACTCATACTACAGCCTCGGACGGCTGCCATACTCCGACGCAGGTGGTCGAGGCCGCCGCGAAAGCGGGGCTTGCCGCTGTGGCGATTACGGACCACGATACTGTCGGTGGAATAGACGAAGCTCTGGATGCGGGCAGGCGATTGAAGATAGAGGTCATACCCGGAATCGAGATCAGCACAATTTATCAGGATAAAGTCGAGGTGCATATGCTCGGCTATTTTATCGACCACAAGAACCCCGCATTAATCGAGAAACTCGACGTACTTAAAAATGCCCGATGGGAGCGCGCCAGGCAGATGGTCGAAAAGCTCAACGCTGTGGGTGTGCCTATCGGTTTTGAGAGAGTATTGGAGATTGCGCAGGGTGGGGCTGTCGGCAGGCCGCATGTAGCCAGGGCTATATGTGAGGTTGGCGCGGCTTCTTCCATGGACTCGGCGTTCGGCAGGTTTTTGCAGGAAGGCGGGCCGGGATATGTGCCGCGATATAAGGTGACACCACTGGAGGCGATGGAGATAATTTCCGGGGCCGGAGGGGTTTCATGCGCGGCGCATGTGGCAAAGCTAAGGAGAGATGAACTCCTTGTGGAACTGGTCGGCAATGGTCTTCGCGCTATAGAGGTGAGTCACCCGGATCATTCTTCTGCCGGACGGAAGTTCTATAAACGTTTTGCGCGGAGTCGTGGTCTGATAGCAACCGGCGGCTCGGACGCTCATGGTTTCGCCGGGAATATGCGGCCGGGTGTGGGAGATGTGACCGTTCCATATGATGTGGTCATCGAACTGAGATTTGCATCTCGACTTAAGGGGGTGTAGTACATGGCTGACAGCAAAGCTGCCATGGAGGTCAGTCCTGTGGTTGCGGCCATAATCATTATCGCCGCGGTTGCGATTGCAGCCGGTATTATGAATTACATGGTCAATAACCAGACGGCGGCTTCCTCGAACTCCGAACAAGCGCCTGTGAATCCGGCTTCCAGCGGTGGGCAGGATCAAAATGGGCAAAGCACGCCTGCATCGCCCGCGCCGGCAAACCCGACTGCTCCACCTGCCTCGCCGGGCGGACAGTGATTTCCGAAGTGCCACCGCACGGGATATGGGGCACAATGGCGTGCCCCATCCCTACAATGGAACCACCTCTTCTCCGGTTTCGTCATCGAATTGGGAGGGTAATTTTTTTCGGGGGCCGCAAGACTATGCAAACACGCTGCGATGACGGGATTTATGTGATCGGAGTTGAAGAGAGAAGTCTGGAAGAACACCTGAAAAGTCTGACATTTCATACTACCCGCGGCGATTTCGAAGCCCTTCTACATACTTGCGCAACTTCACGCAAGGGAGTTATCATGCTCGGCGGATATAGCGGCGGTTTTGATGGCCCGGGCAGTGTCTTTGCCGATCTTTCCCAAAAGCTTTTCGATTCCGGTATTACCTCTTTGAGACTGGATTACAGGCATCCGGGCGACTGCGTTCAGTGCGGGATAGACACTCTGCTTGCTCTTCAATATCTGGATGACGATGCCATTCACAATGTGGTCCTGCTCGGGTGGTCATTCGGAGGCGCGGTTGCCATTACAGCCGGTTCGCTCGCCAGGGGCATTCGCGGAGTAGCGGCGATCTCGACAATAGAAGTGGCCGACTGCTGCGCCAAACGGCTGCGTTCCAAGCCACTCCTGCTGATCCATGGAGAATCCGACCTTACCTCTCCCGTCGCTTGGCCAAAGAGGATATATTCACTTGCCGAAGGTCCTCGTGATCTGATCATATACTCAGGTGTCGGGCATGATATGCAGGCAGTCGGTGGGCGCTTGGTAAAAGACCTCGCTAATTGGATACTTCACACGCTCAGTCAGCATCATTACTAAGCAATTTGACTGCACGTTTTGGCCTACCGTACTATATTTGTTGAGCTTGTAAGGTTTGTTTTTCTTCCTAATGGGTAATAACGATGAGGCTGGGCGAAGGAGAAAACAATGCTCACTCGAATATTCTATATGCTGTTTCTTGCTATGGCAGTGAGTTGTCTATTATCGCCAGCCCGGTCGGATGACAAGAAGAATGCCAACGGAGGAACAATTAAAATGCACGAACTATCCCCACTTCCCTATGATTACAATTCTTTGGAACCATATATCAGTGAGCAGATTATGCGCCTGCACCACGATAAGCACCAGGCTGCATATGTCGCGGGCTTGAACAAGGCCGAAGAGGAGCTTGTAAAAGCACGCGCGGAGGGCAATTATGCGGTAGTCTCATACTGGGAGCGGCAGCTTGCGTTCAACGGCTCGGGTGATCTGCTGCACACCCTTTTCTTTACAAGTATGGCTCCTAACTCCGGGGGCGAGCCGGCTGGAGACCTCGCCGACCAGATAAAGAAGGACTTCGGCAGTTTCGATGCCTTTAAGAAGCAGTTATCAGCCGCGGCCGTCGGGGTCGAGGGCAGCGGCTGGGTTGTACTGGCCTGGCAGCCTGAGTTTGAAAAGCTCTACATCACGCAAATCCTGAACCATCAGAATAACGAGCTTTCGGGAGCGCAGCCGATACTTGCGCTGGACGTATGGGAGCACGCCTATTATCTGCAATATCAGAACAGGCGCGCAGACTGGGTCGAGAACTGGTGGAACGTGATCAACTGGAATAATGTTGCCAAGAATCTGGCAACGGCCCTGTCATATGTGCCTGAAAAAATCAGTGCGAGTATGTAACTGCTTCGTCGATCGTGTATCGTCTGATCGTTGAGACTTGCCGATACACGGTCGACCATCCACTTTCCACGATCAGACCATCAACGATCAAACTATCTATTGACATATAACTGCACAGGTCGTAATATGACCTCACAGTTAGGAATGTGTGAAAGGGGAAAAGTTATGCGCATTACGAGTCGGATATTCGGGCTCCTGGCGCTGCTGTTGATCGCAGTCGGGCCGGCACTGGCGGAGAAATCGGAGATAACCTTTGCTATCGGCGGTGGAGTGTTCAAACCTACGGATTCGGCGACAAAAGCCAAATTCGACGATACGTGGACGCGGGTCAGTATTACTTCGTTTGAACCGAACAAACCGGACAAATGGCGGTTTATATCCGAGGGCGGATCATATAAACTCGACGGCGGAACATCGGACGTGAGTCTGATCCCATTGTCACTCGGTTTTGAGCGTGGCTTCGGCGAGAGCAACAATGTGCGCCCATACATCGTGTTGCGCGCAGGTCCTTACTATGGCAAGCTGCAGGATGCCACTCAGGGCATTGATGAAAAGCACATCGGGCTTAACACAAACATGTCTTTAGGGCTTGTCTTCAGCCGCCGCTATTATCTGGAAGCCAGGTATGACAATTTCAGTAAGATGGCCGGGTATGATTTCAGTGGATTTTCTATCTACGCGGGTATGAAACTCTTTACAGTCAAGCTGTAATAATAAATCCCTCCGGGCGCTGAACCTGGAGGGACACAATTACAATTTAGTATTTTATATTTTATATTTTTTATTTGCTGTCTTATATCATTGCCCAGGCTTTGTTTAGAGCGCGCTTGGCATTGGCGATCACTATCTCGGACGACTCGCCGAATGCCGCGACAGGCTTAACCTCGAAACTCATAGGCTTGGGTCCCTGATCGTTGAAGTATCCGATCTTGAAAAGTCCCTGTATAAACTCCGCAAGCTCGTCCACTCCGTTCTCCCCGCCGCAAAGGCCAAAGCGCGGGTGCTCATCACCGTAAGCGGGGTGAGACGGGTCCTTCATCACGCAGTTTCCGATGTGAATGTGGACCAGCACATCCTTTGCCGGTTCCAGCATCTCCATAGTCTTCTCACCGAGCAGCGGCATGTGGCTCAGGTCGAGCATTAGGCCAAAGCTCGGGTATTTTGCCTTCACCTTTTCAGCAAACGCGACTGAGTCCTTAGTCGGACCGAGGATTGTGTTTTTGCCGTATGGCACCTGATCGAATGTCTCCAGTGCGATAGGCATATTGCCCTTGCCCTTGGCGTATTCGCAAATTTCGGTTACGGATTCATAGAGCAGCTCAAGGCCCTTTGCTTTGCCGGCGGGACCTGGGTCTTTACCGCTCAAAAATGCCGTAGCCATGCAGCCCATCTCGTATGCCTCGTCGATGTCGGCCTTGATCTGATCGACGGCCTTCTTTCGAGCGGCCTCGTCCGGGTCATTGAGATTGAGCTTCTGGCTCATAAGGGTCGGCTGTCCGCCGAATGCATACTTCATACCTGCCTGCTGGAGCATCGCTTTCGCGGCCTTGCGGACCTCGGGGTCCTTCATCCAAGTGATCTCGACGAGCGTGAAGTAGTCGTCCTCACAGATCTTTTGCAGTGTCTCAAGGATCGGACCGTCGCCCTTGATCGTCTGCGGATAAGCCATAAAGTGGATCAGACCGACGTCAGCATACTTGTAGATTGAGCCTACGCTACCATCGCAGCACATTTTCGTATTTCTCCTGTCTGTTTATAATCTGAATTGCGCGGATTTACCGCAACGCGGATCAATTATTTGATAAACTGCCGGAAGCTGCCGCCGAAGAGGTCGGCTACATCACGGCGTATTTCTTTTTCGGTTACTTGCCAGCCGGTCGCGGCAAGATCGATATATTTGTCTACCAGCGCCTCGCCTATAATGCGCCGGGAGTGAGCCCACTTGTATATAAGCTGATCAAGCACGCGCGCATCGGAGTGCTGTGGAGTCATGCTCAGTCCAAGCAGTTCCAGGCGCATACGGGCCATCTCGTCAATGAGGCTGGGGTTGTTGAGGAACCACCAGCAGCCGAATATGTGCAGGTTGCGGAACTTGCGCGCGGCCACGCAAAGCTCGTGCTGGTTTTCTCGAGCGAGCATCGTCACCAGGAACTTCACGTCCGGGTGATTGCAGCACAGATGCTCGATCACATCAATATTACTCTTGCCAACTGAGTCACCTGCCAGGCGCAGCGCCGGGTTGGTGAGTTTCTTCACCCCGACCATCAGCGCAAGCGGTTTGCCCATCTCGGCAGCCACCGGCAGCACACACTTTTGTATTAGTCGTCCCCTCGACGATTCCTCCGGGAACGCGAATGTCGGAGGGAGAGAGACCGCCATATATACGGCGTTTATTTTTGTGATCCAGTCGGTAAGGAAGCGTCTGACTTCGGAATTCGTGTCACCGCCGAAGCCTGTATCCACCTCATAGCCCATTTTATTTAGCGCATGGACGGCGTTATCCCAGTTGTTGAGCAGGATGTCGATGCGCAGCGCCGCTTTGAACCTGGGGTCGACCGGCGTGTCATTAAGCCACGATGGTCGTTCGAGGTCGTCGAACGGATCGTTTGTCATAATTACACTGTCCAGATTGGCGATCTTGAAAACCAGGTCCACATAGTCGTCGGCCTTCTTTTCGGCAAAAAATTTGCGGTATGATGCCAGGTCGCGTGAGGAAGTGTCGAGCCCGAGCGCATTCAGAGTGGTCAGCACTCCCCGACATGCCTCGCTGACCGGCGAGTGATCAATAAAGAGTGTCTTCCACACAAGATCGGCCTGGTCGGTCTTGGACATTGTCCAGAACTTTTCATACGTGATATCGACCCAGCGCATGGTCTCGGCAACCAGGTAGTGATAGGTCAACAGTTCGTCAATTCCCCAGAGCAGAATTTCTCCAAAGCAGTGTGGATAGATATGAGTGTGGATATCGGTCACCGCTGTCTCCATGACAGCCCTCGTGACCATATCTCGGATGTTGGTAGTGGTTATTTCCATTATTCTCCCGTATCGTGTAACCGTTTACATTGTCAGGAATAGAATAGTTCCATTCGCGATCATTGTCAACTGAAACATTGACAAAAGAGGCTGAGTTCATGGATAATACGGTGTCTCTTCAACGAGATCGGTAATTGAATCCGTTGATGCAGGCGTCGAGTAAACTATCAAATTCCTTTATTCATTGTCCATTTGTATAAATTACATATGGCGGCGGACACAAGGATGTGGTACAATTAGTATTGTACCGTATTAGTATATGATCTGACTATTATATAAGCTGGCAGACAAGATGAATCTTCGCCAAACAGAGATAAGCAAACTTTTAACATCAGAGCAGGAAGTCAGTGTTCAGGACTTGGCTGAGCGCTTTGGCGTGTCTCAGATGACAATCCGGCGGGACCTGTCATATCTTGAGGATGAAGGTCTTGCCATTCGAAATCATGGAGGCGCTATAGTTGCAGGCAAGCTGCGTTACCTGCGCGGTGCAATCCCGGAGCAGGATGGCTCTTCCAAAAGCATAGCTATGGGAAAGCTTGCGGCAACCCTGATAAGTGATGGGGAAACCGTAATGGTGGACAGTGGGCCTTTCTCATTTGAGGTTGCCCTTCAACTTCCGCGAGATATGGGAATCACACTCGCCACCACGTCTCTTGGAGTTGCGCAGGCTCTATACGGGTCACGTGTCAAAATTCTGCTTCTAGGCGGTTTTCTCAGAGACGACAGTCCCAGTCTCTTTGGACCCTTGACGGAGCAGGCGCTTGTGGGTCTTACAGTAGACACTCTGTTTGTGGACTGTGACGGCGCGGACAGCAGGGAAGGCTTTTATGTTACCGATCTTCATGCCGCGTCCCTGAAGCAGGCGATGATACGTTCTTCGTTCCGTGTTGTTGTGGTAGCGGACAGCTCCAAGTTCAATCGCCGTTCATTTGCTCGCTTTGCAGTCCCTCAGCAGGTCCAGTATCTGGTAACTGATTCCGGAATTTCCCCACGAGACCGCGCCAATCTTGAAGAACGCGGCGTCAAGGTACTGATTGCCGAAGATGAAGATTAGTCTGCGATTTCTTTGAGGACTTTCATCACATTATTTTCGCCGCGCCCGAAGTAGTCATGCAGCTTCATATATTCGGCAAAGAGCCGCGAATATATGGCGTGATTTTTCGGATCGGGCTTGTAACTGATGTCCTTTACAGATGCCATCTTCTCCGCAGCCTGGGTTACGTTGTCATACCCGCCTTTTGCCCTGCCTGCGGCTACAGCTCCCCACATAGCCGAGCCTAGCGCGCATGTCTGGGCGGACGCGGCTACTTTGAACTCTCTGTTTGTGACATCCGCATATATCTGCATCAGCAGTTGGTTCTTCTCCGCCAGACCCCCACAGGCGACGATTTCGTCAACGGCAATACCATTGCGCTCGAAAGCGTCGATTATTACCTTCGTGCCGAAAGCAGTCGCCTCGATGAGAGCCCGGTATATATCTTCAGGCTTAGTGTCCAGCTTCATGCCCACGATCATGCCGGTGAGGTCGGCATCTACCAGCACGCTTCTGTTGCCGTTCCACCAGTCGAGAGCCAGCAGACCGCTCTCGCCCGGCTTCAGCTTCGAAGCTTTTTCGATAAGCAGATCGTGTATGCCGACCCCGCGAGAATCTGCTTCATTAATATATGATGCCGGGACGCAGTTTTCGACAAACCATGCGAAGTGGTCTCCCACACAGCACTGCCCGGCTTCAAAACCGTAGTATCCCGGTATGACTCCGTCCTCGACATACCCCGAGATGCCTTCGACATTTCTGGGCTGCCTGCCGAGAATGATATGGCAACTGCTGGTGCCCATGATTATTACCATCGTGCCGTCTTTGGTGACTGTGGCAGCCGGGACAGCGGCATGCGCATCAATAACAGAGACTGCTACTGCTGTTCCGGGCGCAAGTCCTAAAATTTGAGCCATCTCTGATGTAAGCTCGCCTGATTTTGCTCCTACAGGCAGGATATTACGGTTCATCTTCTCATCGATTATGTGTTCAATCCTCGGGTCCAGCGCGCGCAGGAAGTCATTTGACGGGAAGCCTTCTTTTTTGCTCCACATAGATTTATATCCCGCTGCGCATGCGCTTCTTGCCTCGACGCCGGTGAGCTTCATTGCGATCCAGTCACCCGCTTCTATGAACTTGTCCGCCGCATCATATACCTCTGGTGACTCATCGAGTATCTGCAGGACCTTCGGAAAAAGCCACTCTGAGCTGACTTTGCCGCCGTATCTGTTCAGAAAAGTCTCACCCAGTGCCAGGGCTGTTTCTGTTATTCTGTTCGCCTCCGGCTGAGCCGCATGATGCTTCCAGAGCTTGACCCATGCATGCGGGTTTTTCTCCCACCTGGGGTCGAAGCACAATGGATCACCATTTTTGTCTATGGGCAGTATCGTGCATGCAGTGAAGTCCAGGCCTATCCCGACTACGTATTGAGGCTTCGCGTCTGCATCTGCCATTACGCTTCGGACGA
The DNA here is from genome assembly GCA_039679645.1 of Armatimonadota bacterium. Taxonomy (NCBI): domain Bacteria; kingdom Bacillati; phylum Armatimonadota; species Armatimonadota bacterium. The sequence goes on along the minus strand of JBDKUO010000005.1, from coordinate 61,205 downwards.
TTTTTTCAAGAGCCGTCAGGTAATCACGAGGGTCCTGAAGAGCCCAGTCAGGCGGCAGTTTCTCGCCCGAGGCGGGCAACACATCGTCAATCACACCGTGTGGATACTCATAGACGCTTGTCGCGACCTCACAGCCGGTCTCTACATCCACCAGCAGAGCGCGGGCTGAGAGCGTTCCAAAGTCGATCCCCAGCGCGTATCTCATTACCGGACCATCTCCCAGACGGGTTTTGTGCGCTTATCTTTTGCCGGGCCGAGGATTATCGGGGTTATTCCATTGATCTCGCAGTAATAGTTAAGCTCTTTGACCACATCACCAAAGACTCCCTGGGCATGGTTAGCCGGGAATGCGGATATAAACTCATCTATGCTGCAGTCGAGCTTCGCGTGCACGTGCGGCCATGTCGGGTCTGTCTGCGCATTGAGTCTCTTTCGCTCTTCGGCGGGCAGGTCCACAACTTCACCCGGCACAATCGCCATGAAGGGCTTCTCATCCCAGAGTCCGAGTCTGGCGAAGGTCATTTTGCCGGGCGCGGCATCGAATTCGACCGATGCTCCGCCTGCTTTGAAGTAGAATTCCATGGCAGGGTGGAAAGTGATTGTCTTGAAATTTTCTTTCGGGTCACTGCTGCGGGCAGCATACCATGATGAATGGTTGCCTGAGTTGCACCAGTCCCAGATATCTAGCTCGGGGTGATACAGCCTGACATCCATAAACAGAGTAGGCAGCCCGCCGGTGACATATTTGAGTGCCTGCATCGTGAGGGCTGCATAAGAATCGGCCTCAGTAGCGCAGACGGTCGGTTCTTTGGGCCCCCGCCAGTCATAAGGATCGTTCATCATCATCTCGGGTATATCGCCCAGGCAGACATATTCGGCAAGCTCCCGTTGGCCCTTCAGACCGCAGAAATCAAAGCCTTTCTCCTTATTGACCGCTTCCATGGCCAGGTATATCCCGATCTGGGTCTTCAGAGTTTCGGGGGTCAGCATCTTGCCGTCATAGAGCAGTCGGTCCCCCAGGAGCTGTTCGAACCACTTGAGTCCGGCCTCAATATCTTTTTGAGGGATAGTTTTCAGGGTTTCGACAAGCTGGAGTTGGTCTATCTGGCAGCAGGTCGTGCCGAATGTCTTGAGGGTGGGGGTGAGATGGAAATAACCCGTCTCCATGCCCATTGCGTGCCCGCCGTAGAGCCCGTAGACCTCGTTTTTCATAGTCGTAGCGGCCTGTGAAGCCCTCAGCCATGCAAAAACGCTTTTCTGGACTTCTGGATCGTCGATCTCGCCTACGATACGGTGAGTCCGCCTGCCTGCCTGTCTTAGAGCGCCGTCGCTTGCCAACAGACCGACATTGCCGGGATATTTGCCGTTGTTGTTTGAGAGCGAGAGTATAGGCACATCGGCGCCAAGGCTGTTGACCAGCGGCCATGCCAGAAACGGGAAGTTCCAGACGTTATAGCACATAACAAGCTGCTTCACATTAGCCCGTGCCAGTTCTTCTCCCACTTCCTGAGCCACTCTGACCGATGTGATGGTCTTGGATGCCGTGATCACCTCCGGCGCGCTGCCGTCCCGGTTTTTCATGCCATTGCGGATAATGCCCGCCCATCTGTCGACTACAGCCATATTTTCACTGATGTTTTGTGTCCAAACATGCTCGCGTTCGTCGTTGAGCATAACCAAACCGATAGGTGTGCTTCTCATCTGATCGCCTCTCTGCTGCGGATTTTGAATATATACTAGAGAAAGAAAAAAGAGGTGTCAAATCTGCTTGACCAATGCTGCTTGGCATGCTAAAGTGTCCCAAGTCTGGTTGCGTCAAACAAGATCGCACTTCACGCAACCGAATCACAACTGAGTCTGACAGTTGTGGGCTCTTTGCTCTCAGCTCTCAGCTATTTCCGAGAGAGGAAAAGGATGGACTATAAAGGTTTAGATCAAATTGTTAAGTCGATCAGGGACAAGCACGAGGCATTCGTGCAGGTTGGAGCCCTCAGAAAATGGTCTCATAAGATTGTAGACGGTTTCGATGAGCCTTGTGATGCTCTCTTCGCTGGTGAGCATGAAGTAGTGGACTGCGGATTTACTTGGTCATCCGCACGCGGCGATGCATGGTTTTGGAAAGAGATTACTTTGCCTGAGGAAGCCTACGGTGTCAGCCTAGCAGGTTCGCCTGCGGATTTTATCTTTATATTTCCAATAGGTTCTACTATATTTCTGAACGGTAAGCGGATATACCACGAGCCGTTCTGGTCGGACACAAGAGCGATAGAGCTTAAGGTGCTGGATAGTTGCAAGCCAGGTGAAAAGCTGCAGTTTGCTATCAAGGCAAAGAGCGGGGACGGCTTTGGGGCATTTCTGGACACATTCCTTAGAATAGAGTCGCTGGATAAAGTTGGCTGTGAGCTGGATGTATTTGCCGAGCAACTCGATATATGCAAGTACTTAACACAGTCAGCTCCCACCCCTGAAAAAGAGTCTCTGCTTCAAAAGGCGGCAGGCGCAATTGATCTTGACGCTCTTGAAAGCAACGACTGGGCGCGCTGGCGTGAGTGCGCGAAGAATGTGGTTGAAATTCTGATGCCGTTCGATACAGAGGCGAAGAAGTTTGAGATCAATCTCATCGCTCACTCGCACATAGATATGAACTGGCTCTGGCCGTGGAACGAGACTGTCGATCTGTGCAAGAGAGACTTTTCATCCATGGACTCGCTTATGAGCCGTTATGATGGCTTTGTATTCTCGCAGAGCCAGGCGGCGGTCTATAAGGCCATGCAGGACTATCACCCGGATGTATTTGAGCGCATCAAAGAGCGCGTCGCTCAGGGCAAGTGGGAAGTAACTGCCAGCACTTGGGTCGAAGGCGATTTGAACATGGCTATGGGCGAGACACTTGTCCGTCAGATACTCCACTCCAAGCGCTATCTGCGTGAAAACTTCAATATAGAGCCGAAAGTCTGTTGGGAACCTGATACGTTTGGCCACCCGGTCACCTATCCGCAGATTCTCAAGAAGAGCGGCATCGATTACTACTACTTCTGCCGCAGTGGCAAAGGTTATCCGGTCTTCATGTGGCAGTCTCCCGACGGCTCGCAGGTGCAGGCTTATAACGACCTGGGTTATGGCGGAGATGTTTGCCCCTGGGTCGTAGGCGAGTTGGGCAAACGCGTATACGAGCAGACCGGTTTGAAAACAGGAATAAAAGTTTACGGAACTGGCGATCATGGCGGAGCGGCGACTGCGCGAGATATAGAACGAGGAATCGAGCTCGGTAAGACTCCATTTTACCCGAAGACAAGGATGAGCAGCTTTGTCAATTTCCAGAAAAAAATTAAGGCTTCCGGCGTTGAATTGCCGGTAGTCGAGGACGAGCTGAATACGATCTTCGAGGGCTGTTACAGCAGCCATGGCGATATAAAATGGCTCAACAGATATGGTGAGACGAGCCTGCTTACTGCTGAGACTCTTGCCGCGCTAGCCTCAATCGATGCCGGTTTTGACTATCCGACCCAAACTCTGGCCGATGCCTGGAAGAACCAGAGCTTCCATCAATTCCACGATATACTCTGCGGGTGCGCTATAGGCTCGACTTATCGAGACGCTGCCAAGGCCTTGAAGCCTTCGCAGGACGCGTTCAAGTCGATAATTTCCGACTCTGCGTCCAAATTCGCCGGCAAAGTGGATACCGGTTCGGGTGAACCGAAGATCGTGGTCATCAATCAGCTTGCCTGGGAGCGCACTGATATTGCAGAGGTCGATGTGAAGTCCATCGGCAAAGACCCGGCGAATGTGTCGGTAAAAGACGAATCGGGCAATCTCTTCCCCGCCCAGGTCCTGGACGGCAAGCTGGTGTTTGTGGCAAAGGATGTGCCTTCACTGGGTTGCAAGGTCTATTCCATCGTTAATGAAAATGCCGACACCGACATAAAGGTCGATGAGGCTGAACTGACAATTGAGAACGACCTTATCAAGATAAGTGTCAATCCGAACTCCGGCGCGGTCAGCTCTCTCCTGCTCAAGAAAGACAACATCGAGTTTGCTCAACCCGGGCAGGGCTGGGGACCCGAGGGCAAGGTCAACGCCGGTATGCTCAACCGCTTTATGATCTACTTTGAGCAGCCGCACCCTATGTCCGCCTGGAATATCGGCGACATCACCAAAGTGGAGAGCCTGATATCCGGGGCAGAGGTCAAATTGATTGAGAGCGGCCCGGCGGTGGCTGTTATTGAAGTGAAGCACAAGTTCCTCAACTCCGGCCTCACTCAGCAGATAAGGGTATACGCAGGTATGGAGCGGATTGATTTTGTCACCGAGGTCGATTGGCACGAAAAGGGTGGGGCAACGCACGACGCTCCCATGCTCAAGACTACCTTTACTCCATACTTCGGAGACAGCAAAGCGACTTATGAGGTCCCGTTCGGAGCCGTTGAGCGCACGGCCAACGGTCAGGAGGTCCCCGCGCTTCGCTGGGCCGACCTATCCGACTCCAAAGCAGGTATCACGCTTGCAAACAACTGCAAATACGGCCACAGCGCGCAGGGCAATACTCTTGCTCTCACGCTTGTCAGGGCTTCGTATGAGCCGGACAACAACCCGGACGAGGGTCTGCACCACTTCACTTATTCGATCTTCCCGCACATGGGAAGTTGGAAGGAATCAAATGCAGTCAGCGGCGCATCGCAGTTGAATCAGCCGCTGGTTAGCGTAATAGAGGCGGCTCACTCAGGCGCTCTGAAGCCTGGTGAGGGTATGCTCAGCCTTAACTCTGATAGTGTGGTTGTCTCTGCTGTGAAACTTGCTGAAGACCAGCCGGGCGAGGGCGCGGCGGTTATAGTAAGGCTCTTTGAGAGCAATGGTGAGCCCGCTAAGGCGGTTCTTTCTACCAAATGGTCTGTGATAAAGGCCGAGGAGACAAACATGCTGGAAGAGCAGGGCAAGGCTCTGCAAGTGGGCGGCAACTCCATAGCTCTGGACTTTGGCAAGAGCGAGATAAAGACAGTAAAGCTCTACGTCAAAAAGTAGAGAGATGAGAGTGGAGAGTGGAAAGTTTCCATTCCTACTAGTGTTCGGACGCGATATCTGATCGCGTCCGAAACAGAAATCCCGCAATTTCTGGCTATAGCTTGAGATGACGGGCATTATAGGTTATATAAGTAAATAAGGGCCGGGATCACTCGATCCCGGCCCTAAGTGTTGTTGAGATCAATAGTAGTTCATGGAAGATTCAGAAGAACCAACTTCCACTATATTATAGTATCTGTCGAGAGTATAACTTACATATACCGACTTTTGCTGATTGGAATCGTCTACATAAGTATGCTTTGCAAATGCGGTATAATAGCCGTCCGTCCGCTGCCTGACCGAATCCCATACAAACCCGACTGTATCCATCTGGTCTATTGCGTCGGTTGTCATATTTGCATAATCATCCGAATCGACTGAGTAGTCGTAGCTGCCGTCCAGCAGGATTGCTATCCGTTGGCCGGAGTTGATATGTCTCTTGATGAGATCGACCCTGCCGTTGAGCCATGCGCTTCGGATATCGGAGAGCGCACTATCAAGCTCGGTTGCGTTCTGCCTGTATAGATAGTAGCCATTGTTGATGACTACCGGCGCAGAGCGATATTGCACATGGATATAAGGCTCAATATAAACATGCGTCACACTCACATACGGTAGATAGCCGAAGTAGAAATAGACCGACCTGCGGCAGTTGGATGTATTTCTTATATCGAATACCCAATGTGTATAATGAGCAGGTCTGTAGTCAGCGTGCGATGGGTAGCGATATTGAACCGTGATCTTGCGACGGACCGGGGGTTGATAATTCCTCGGTTGGCCGACATGTCGATCACGGTCTCTGTTTCTATCCCAATCGCTTACGTGCCTGTCGGGCTGGTTTGGTCGGTTCTTATCCTGCGCCGGATAGGACCAGCGATCATTCTTGTCATCGCGGCCATTCTTTGCGTCGCGATTGTTGTTATCCGGGCGCTTGGAGTCCCTTGCGTTGTCCTTGCTGTCGTGATCGCGTCTTGAGACGTTTGGTTTGTCGTTTTTGCCGTGGTCTTTATTGTCGGGGCGGTCGGCAAATGCGCTTCCGGTAATAACGAAGCACAGTGACAGGATTAATAGTGCCTGCATAAAGCGAGTCGGATGAATGAAACTTCGTGTTGACATTTCGATTGCCCTCCTCATTGCGTATACAATACATTAGACGCAATACAAGAGCCTTGATTTCAAGAATTTTGCAATTAATCCTTAGGTGCGAATTATGTTGATCTTGATGCTGCCAGCAGTAGTTGGAAAGCTGCATTCGTGGGCTGAGAACGACTTCATTTGACGTCCGTCAATCTCCAGACCGGTCACTTTTATCGACCTGGGCAATATCATCCGGCATGTTTTGATGTCTGCAGCGCACTGTAAATCTATGTCGATAGTGTTTTTCGATACCTCTAGAGAATATGTAATGCGGCCGCCGGATATGGGGAAACCGGTGATTTTAATTTGTCGCCCCGGAGCAAGCCACTCTGCGGGTATGCCTGACGCGATCAATACAATGCCGTTCGATACACGCACGAGCATGTTGCGTATCAGGCTGATATATGATGCGCACATCCATCCATGAGGCATATCACCTGCCGCGAGGGCTAAGCTCTTCATATTCATCCCCTCGGGCCAGGAGTAGAAGCCGTTGGTGGGGTCGTGGTTTATACTCCATCGCATGATAGATGCCGAGCGCTCATATTCTCGCAGGGTCAGATAGTCCATTGCAAGGTCCAGACCGGAATAAGGCCAGAACTCGCCTTTGTGCTCGAACCCTCCGTTATGCGGTTCAATCCACTTTTTCCAATACACATCAAACGCAGACCGGACGAACGGATCAGATGTATCCAATACTCCGCACGGCCATATTCCACAGGATGTTCCGCGCGCCATAGCCGAACTTGTCATATCCTGCGGCCCGTTGGGGATATAGTCCAGCGAGTGCTTCTTTGCCAGCGTGCGGATACTCGCCCAGGTCGCGCCCAGAAGTGACTGAGCCTGATTGCTGATCTGCTTTGCATCTTCATGGTAGTCTAGTGTTTCGGCTGCATATGAGGCGTCGCGAAGACCGCGCACTGCCCAGAAGTCGTCCCAATAGTGCTGCTGCCTCTCTGAACCCAGGTCCTCCGCCGACATTGATGGTGGTAAAATTCCATTTGCATCAATACGCTGTCTATCGATATACCGTGCTGCGGATTTGATAGCAGGCCACGTCCGTCGCAGACTCTTTATATCGCCCGTGCGGCGATAGAGCTGCACAAATGTGTATATCGCCTGGCCGGGCGCGTCATATTCGCTGTCTTCGTTTGTACCAGTATGCGGGCGAAAGCCTCCATTTGGAAGCTGCATGCGATAGAGTTGTTTTAGACTGTTTGCGGCCAGGTCCTGCCGACCGGCAAAGTAATAGGCATCGGCTATATAGGCGTTGTCGCGGACCCAAAACGGCCCGTATATGGCGGAGCCGGGTCTGGGCGCGCCGTTATCACTCAAGATCATCAGATATGCGAGGCTTGCATAGAAACAATTGGTGTAACGCTTGTCCGACAGTGACAGCCTTACATGGTTTAGCTGCTTATCCCAACTTTGCCTGAAGGATTTTAGAGCCTTGGAGTAATCGGCGTTTCGGGAAAGGGGTTTCCAGAAACAACGGGTTGTGCCCGGCATAGGCGCTTTGAATGTGAGAGTTTGGGTTTCGCCGGGTTTGATGTTTATCTCATAGCCGATTGCCCCGGATATGATTTGCGCTTTGGCATTGGTTTTGAGATCACCGTATCTGGGCAGAGTGCCGTTTGCTATGTAGCTCGTTATGTCTATCAGCTTGTTGTTTTTCTTGCCTGAGATGACGGCTCCGAAACCCTGCGGCTGATTATCGCAATAGATACTCTGTGTGCCGATCTGGAATGTGCGCTTCTGATGATCGTAGCCGATGCTTTTCGCGCTTTGCATCTTGCCTGTCACGCCGTATGGCAGCGCCGCCAGGAACATATTAAGTGAGCGAGTGCGCCGGGTGGTATTTTTTATGGTAATCGAGGAGAAGCAAATGTCCGTCCCATCAATAGGCATGACAAACGACATGATCCGCGCGCTGATGCCTTTGTCGGACCATTGAACTACCGGAGCGGGTAGGCTGCCGTCCAGCAAAGACCTGCGCGCATGTTTCGGATTGAGCAGGCTGTGCGACTGACGGTCGTAGAGATACCAATAGGCGGCGTAATCATTCCTGCCGGTCTGAATGGATCCATCCAGACCGACATATGCTTCTATGGGTGAATCGATACTGCCTATCACAGTCCAGAGCTTGCCGTCTGCCGAAGGAGTGAAGTCAGCAAAGAGAGATTCCCTCGGTGACACGTTTAGCTTTATATACAAAAGCGCGGCTATACCCAGAAGGAAGATGACGGCGGATGAATACTTTATCCAGCGATGTAATGGCATAATTTAATCGGAATCCGACCGATTCTGGGCGTCGAGTTTTTCTTTCTGTTTGCTCGCGCACACCGGGGCGTCCACGAACGCATATATTTGCAAAAAGATGGCTGCAAGCGCAAAGATGACAGCTAACGGAGGGAGGTTTTGCATAAAGGCCGTGAGACGATCGTCGGGACGATATGTGCTTACGTCGGGCGTAAGCAGGTAGAAGAACACCCAGAAGACCATAGTGACAACAAAGATCACAACGCCCCTTACGAACTCGCCATTATATATCTGGCCGAAGCCGGGAGCAATCGAGAGGATGGCGGCTATAATAGGGCTGCGCGCGGGTTGGCGGTATTTCTTGGGGTTTTCCAATATGTCATGCAGAAGGTCCTGCTGACGCTTGCCTTCGGCTATCTGCAGGATCGCCTTCGCGTATTTTTCCTCAGCGGATGCGCACGACTTATCGGCTGACATTATGGCCTTATATGCCTCGGCAGCCTGCTCCAACTTGCCGCGGGCAAAGAGCATATCGGCGGCAAACTCCCGCGCACCCAAGTCATCGGGTGAGAGTTCGAGAGCCTGCTTAATTGTACGCTCAGCCTCGTCATAGTCGCCTCTGCGCCTGTGCACATGCGCGGCGGTCATCAGCCGGTCAAATTCTGTTTTTTGTTTGATTTCCATATCCTGCGGTTTATTGAGTCTCTCGCTCCAGCTTGACCGCGGCCTCTTTCCAGAGAGATTCGATGTCGTAATACTCGCGCTCTTCGGCTGCGAATATATGCACGACCACGTCTCCGTAGTCTACCAGGACCCACTTTGCCTGCGTATAACCCTCGGCATGGTCCTTGCGCAGGCCGGCTTGTTTGCCGTCAACCAAAAGCCCATCCGCGATGGCTTTGATATGGGTATTGGATGTGCCGCTGCAGACCACAAAATAGTCAGCCAAAAGCGTTCGCTTGGCTACATCCAGCACCTCGATATTTTCGGCCTTCTTCTCGTTGAGTATTCTAATTACTGTGTCCAGTTTTTCTTGTGTTTCGATAGTTTTGACTCCTTGCTAGTCGCTGTAGTCTCGTCCGACGATAACTGTTATATCCGCTTTATTCTTACTATCTAACTTTGATTCCTCGCGAATGTCACTGCAGTTCATCAGCTTTGCAATTTGTTCAACCGGTTTAGTTCTGCCTTTATGCGTTATAATACAGCCTTCAGGATAATCGGACGGCGCATTATCCGTGTGGGTTACTTCAAAACCCGCATTTTGCAATTTTACTGCAGCCCTGCGCGCGGCTCCCGTTATGCCGGAACCGTTCAGGACCTCGATTTTGGGCGCATCCTTACTGCTGCTTCCAAGGAAGAGCAGATTGTGCGATATTACTAATTGAGCCTCGTCCATGTCGGCGACCCAGTAGCTGGCTCCATGGATATTTTGCGGGTGACCCGGAAGAACGTTCATAGTCATCTCTTCAGGCTTGAAATCTTTTAAGAAATCGGCCAGACCGTCCCAGTCGGACAGGTTGAGGTTGCTCATTATATATTTCTTTTCATAAGCCTGGCGCAATACGTCCGCTCGCCCGCGTTTGGTCGAAATGCTCAAGACCCGGTTTGCAAGCGCGCGCATAAAATACTGCTGTCGCACGATCCTGCCTGCAGCGACCATCTTGCCGTCTTTCATTTTGTAGCCGCTGTCGCCGGTCGCGTCATGTCTGAATCGCACGTAACCTTCAGCTTCTCTGCCGCTCAAAAGCTGCTTATCGGGGCTCGCATGAAGGTTGATATGCAGACCACCATGATTGTCGTTGTAGTGCATGTCTTTGTCGACGACAATATATACGCCGCCGACCAAATCGACCAGCCCTCTGAGGCCAGTGGTGTTGGTCATGACGTAATAGTCGATAGGCACGCCGAGAAGGTTTTGAACGACCTGCATGGCCAGCTTAGGGCCGCCATGAACATTAGCCGAGTTGATTTTGCATGTGCCATGATTTGGAATTTCGACCATTGTGTCGCGAGGGATGGAGACCGCCCGCACTTCCTTGGTCTTGGTGTCGATGGCCATTACCACAAGCGTGTCCGACAGACCGTAGCCATTGGCATTGCGCTTTGAAGTGTCGTCCTCACCCATCATCAATATTCTGACCTGACGCTTATTGCCGAAAGGACCATTCAGCAGCGACTCCCAGCCGGTTCCTGTCGCTCGCATGGATGGAAGTATTACAGCCAGGAAACTTCCCCCGGCAACTCCTAACGCGGCTCCAACAACAACAACCAGGGCAATTACCCAAAAGGATGTGCCTCGCATCCTTACCCCCTGTATAAACCATTATTCATGATATAGTTTTCCACCGATTCGGGCACCAGATATCTGATCGACTTGCCTGAGCGCACTCTCTCGCGCAGGTCGGTGGAGGATATGTCCACACCGGGCATCTTCAGCGGCTCGATATTTCTCGCAAAATCATCCGGCAGGAGCTTTAATGTGTCTTGCACTTCCTGACCTGGTCTGTTCGCTACGACTATCTTCGCCAGTTCCTGGATGCCGTATGGGTCGCGCCAGCTCATCAGCATTGCGGCCTCGTCGGCTCCAAGCAATAGACGGATGTCGACATCGCCATAGAGCTGCTTCAATTGTAATAACGTATCTATTGTATAAGACGTTCCGCCGCGCTCGATTTCTATGGTCGAGCACTCGAAATACGCATTGTCTTTTACGGCAAGGCATGCCATTTGGTGCCTCGCGAGCGCAGGAGCTATATCATTGCCCGTCTTGTGAGGCGGGTCGGATGCTGTTATAAAGAGCACCTTGTCCAGCCCGAATCTCTCCCGCGCCTGCTCAGCAAGGATCAGGTGGCCATAATGGATCGGGTCGAACGTCCCTCCCATCACTCCCAGGTGACAGGTGTTGGGTGTCGGGTGATTGGCGGTTGCTTCTTGTTGTTTCGGGAAACCCTTTTCCCGAAACAGCTTATCCTCTGAGCTGGCCATTGCCCGTCACTATATACTTATACGTCGTCATCTCCTCAATGCCCATAGGCCCGCGCGCATGGAGCTTTTGAGTACTGATACCCATCTCGGCTCCTTTGCCGAATTCATAGCCGTCTGTAAAGCGTGTAGAGACATTGACAAACACAGCCGCCGCGTCGACCTGGTTTGTAAACTTCCGCGCCGCACTGTAGTCTTGGGTCACAATCGCCTCAGTATGCCTGCTGCCATACTCGCCTATATGTTCGATTGCTTCATCAATCCCCGAGACGGTCTTTATGGCGATTATCAGGTCGAGATATTCGGTTGCCCAGTCCTCCTGGGTCGCTTCTTTGAGCCCGGGCACGATGGCGCGAGCCTTTTCATCAGCTCTTATTTCAACGCCCGCATCGGCCAGACGCTTACATATTACAGGAAGAAATTCAGAAGCGATTTGTTCACTCACCAGCAGAGTCTCCATTGCATTGCACACGCTGGGGTTCTGGACCTTGGCGTTAAAGACGATCTCTTCGGCCATTTTGATATCCGCCGCGCCGTCCACATATACGTGACAGTTGCCGTCGCCGTGTTCGATCACAGGGATGGTCGAGTTTTCTATCACGGTTTTGATAAGCCCCTTACCGCCGCGAGGAATAAGGCAGTCAACGTACGGTTTCATCGTCATAAGCTCGCGCGCCGCCGCTCGGTCGGTGGTTGTAATAATCTGGACTGCGCCGTCAGGCACACCGAGTGCAGTTATCGCATCGCTTATGAGCTTGGCTATGGCGAGATTTGAATTGATCGCTTCGGACCCGCCTCGGAGTATCACCGCATTGCCGGACTTCAGGCAGATCGCTGCGGCGTCTGCTGTCACATTTGGCCTGGACTCATATATAATCCCGATCACACCGATAGGCACGCGCACTCGCCGTACCTCCATCCCGTTCGGACGCAGGTAGCCGTCGATGGTCTCGCCCACAGGGTCGCGAAGAGCAGCTATTTGCCGGACACCGTCAGCCATCTGAGAGATCTTCTTATCGGTCAGCTCAAGACGTTTGAGCATGGCCGGGCTGATGCCGGACTTTTCGGCTGCCGTAAGATCCTTTTTGTTTGCATCGAATATGGCGGCCTTGTTAGCCTCGAAAGAGTCGGCCATTGCCATCAGCGCCTTGTCTTTTACGGCGGCTCCAAGTGAAGCCAGTCCAGGCGCGGCGGCTTTAGCCTTTTTGCAGATTAACTCGACTTCAGACATTTACCTTGCTCCTCGGGAAATAGCTGAGAACCTTTCAATTATACCAATCATACCATGCATATTATACAGTGCCTGGCGTTTCGGATACAAGGCGGCGCGTTGACAAAGCTTATTGTATGGATTATAATACTCATTATAATGACTATTATGAGTTGGAACACATTACATGGCCATTGGGCAAATGACGAACAATCACCTATATAAAGCGGTCTATGAAGCTCTTCGGGGGCGAATAATAGCTGGAGACTATCTGCCCGGTGACGCATTGCCGTCGGAACCCAGGCTCAAAGAAGAGTTTGGGGTCAGTACTATCACAGTACGCCGGGCCATCCATGAACTTGCGCTTGATGGTTTGGTCGAGCCACGGCAGGGCGTCGGCAATATAGTGCGTGAACCTGCAGACAGCAGCGTAGTGATCGGTATGTCCAGCTTTACAACTGACGTTGCTCATGGCAGGCTCAGACTTGTGCGAACTCTGCTGGCCGATGAAATGATTCCTGCCGCACCGGACATAGCCGAAAGATTGCATGTGCAGCCCGGTTCGGTGCTGCGGCATCTCGTCCGGTTGGACTGCGAAGGCAACGCCCCGCTTTCTACTGATGAAGTCTTTATCCCACCCGCGTTCGCCTCGGCTATAACAAACGAGATTGCTGCCTCGCCGACGTTTATGCATCTTTGGCAGGAAGCATCCGGGCTTCAACTCATGCGTACAGATTACGAGATATGGGCTGAAAAGTCATCTTTTGATGACCAGCAGACCCTACAGATCACGCAGGACTGCCCTGTGCTGGTCACAGGCGAACTTGTTCAAGACAATAAAGACATGCCGTGTGCATGGATCGTCAGCCGGTATCGAGCCGACAGGGGCAGGCTTTCGGGAACAGTAGTGCTGGCACAGAGAAAGACCGAACGCGGAGTAATTGGAGAATAACTATGTTTGCCGGAACCGACAGGACAGATATCACCCCCGCCTACAGCGTGTGGCTGGATGGGATGATAAGGGACCACAAATCCGAGGGCGTCCATGACCCTATATATGCGCATACGGTTGTGATCTCAAACGATAAAGACGCTAACGACTGCATGGCGATAGTCTCACTGGATGTATGTGTGATCGGCACACCGTCAGTAGACAAAGCAAAAGAACTGATCACTCAGAAGACAGGCATATTCCACGACAGGGTTATCATAGCCGCAACCCACTCGCACTCAGGCCCGGCGGCATTCGGCATCTTCCAGGAGATGGAAGAAGGATACGTAAATGAACTGATCGGTCTCATAGCCGGCTCGGTCGCAAAAGCTAAAGCCAATATAAGGCCGGCAGCCATCTCATGCTGCAGTGGGCGTGAGGAGACAATCAGCCACTACAGACGTTTTACCGACGTCAACGGCAATATAGTCATGTATTGGGAGCAGGACCCAACCGAGGGCAGGATTAAAGTGTTGGGCAAGCCCGACCCGGAGGTCGGCGTGATGAAAGTTGTCGACCCCGATACCAACGACCCTATCTGCGTGCTCTTTAACCATGCAGGCCACCCGAATGTGATGTCCGGCGATAACTACATGATCAGCAGCGACTACACCGGGGCTGCTGCCAGAATAGTTGGCGAAAAACTCGGCTGTGAAGCGATATTTGTAAACGGCGCGCAGGGCTCTGTAGATATGGACAACTGGCGGTTTCGCGATTGGGCGGCTGTTGAGATACTTGGCGGACGCCTTGCAGATGCAGTAATCGCAGCATGTAAAGGCTCAGAGGCATCAAAATCTACACAGATCAAGTTCGCCAAGACCGGCTATATCCTGCCGCGCAGACAAGTCACAGACCAGGAAATCGCCTGGGCGGATGAAGTCCTCAAGCAGACCGGTGGGTCATTTGCAGCAGTGGCCGATGGAGTCGGAGATGATTACAAGGCGACTTTCTACAAAAAGATCCGCAATCTGCAGGGCCAGGACATCCGGATAAATCAGATCGCTTTCAGCATCGGCGACACGGCTTTTATCAGTTTTCCGGGTGAACTCTTTACAGAGATAGGCCTAAAGATCAAGGCGCGAAGTCCTTTCAAACACACTTACATAATTGGTCTTGCGAATGGCTATGTAGGTTACGTGCCGACACGCGAAGCCATAGGCCAGGGGGGCTATGAAGTCGAGACAAGACATGTCGACGAAAATGCAGCCCAGGCAATTGAAGATATGAGCATAAAACTACTCGAAACCTGTCATGCGTCATAACATCTTGCGTCACAACGTCGAGATGTAGCGCGCGACAACCAACTGAGCGGCAACGGGTTCGGGCTCTTAGCTCTCCACTCTCCGCTCTCAACTATTTCTAGGGAGGAAACAAATGTCTGAGAAATTGGCAATTGACGGCGGCGCCCCGGTGCTGGCGCGAAGCGATTTTAAGAACTGGCCCATTATCGGTAATGACGAGCGCAGGCTGGTTAACGAGGTGCTCGACAGCGGCATCCTTGCCGGCGGTACTGCCCCGCAGGTAAAGGGTCTTGAAAAAGAGTGGGCGGCCTATAATGGCGCAAAGCACTGCCTTACCACCTGTTCGGGCACGGCTGCTCTTCACATGGCTCTCGCCGCTGCAGGAGTCGGACCCGGCGATGAGGTTATCACATCGGCGTTCACGTTCCTTGCATCAGCTTCATGTGCTATTCATCAGAATGCGATCCCGGTCTTTGTCGACATCGACCCCAAGACCTACTGCATGGACCCTGCCAAGCTGGAAGCCGCAATTACCGAGCGCACTAAGGCTATCATTCCCGTCCATATCCAGGGCTGCCCCGCCGATATGGACCCGATAATGGCAATCGCCAAGAAGCACAATCTCTTCGTGATAGAAGACGCCTGCCAGGCCCATGGAGCCTTGTATAAAGGCAAGAAAGTCGGCACCATCGGTAACGTCGGTTGCTTCAGCTTGAACAACTTCAAGAACCTCTGCGGAGGCGAGGGCGGTCTGTTCATCACTGACGACGAAGATATTCTCAACAAGGCTGCGCTGGTCCGCTGTTTCGGCGACGAGGTAGATGAAGTTAGCCGCCGCAGGGTATATAACGCCTCTATTCTGGGCTATATGTATCGCAACCAGGAACTTCCTGCAGCTCTCTGCCGCGCACAGCTCATGCACCTGGATGAGTTCAATACAACTCGCATCGCAAACGCCGATTATCTTACCAAAGAACTGAGCAAGATTCCCGGCGTCATACCGCCATATTGCCCGCCGGAGGGCAAGCACGTTTACTTTATGTATAACGTCAGGTTCGATCCGAAGGCTGCCGGAGTCGATTGTGATCCTCTGAAGTTTAGAATCGCTGTGGAGAAGGCGCTTTATAAAGAGGGAATGCTGCTGGGTCAGTGGCAGACCATGCCAGTCCCCGCACAGGACCTCTTCCAGAGCAAGCTCGGTTACGGCGGCTCGGGCTATCCGTGGAGCATCAATGAGGCCAAGGGCATCAAGTATGACTACAGCGTGGATCAGTTCCCTGTAGCTAAGAACCTCTGCGACACTTACACAATCGTTCACGGAATCCATGCTCCTAACGGCAAGGACCTGATGGACAAGTTTATTGTAGCAGTGAAGAAGGTCTTCGCCGATCTGCATACTGCTATCGCTCATGCAGATGACGAGATCTACCCTGGAGCCGACGGAAAACTCTATGGCGCAGGTTAGTATTAGGTAACAGGCAACGGGTTACAGGTAACAGGTAATAGCTTTCTCACTGTTGCCTGTTACCTATTGCCTAATACCTACATTATTTGAGGTGAAAAATGAAAAGCAAAGGACTCTTCGGTAAGAAGTATCTTGACATACAACTCCGCGAGAGCGAGATAGGCCCGCTTGACGAGGATCACGTGCTGGTGAAGGTCAAGGCATGCGGCGTGTGTGGGACCGATATCAACTTCGTCCGTGACTGGGCAGATGACCACATGCCGCTGGGCCATGAAATATCGGCAGAGGTAGTCGAGGTCGGAAAGAACGTAAAGTCGGTCAAACCAGGCGACTGCGTAATAGTGGAAGACTGCTCCATGTGCGGGGTCTGCGAGGACTGCAAGAGCGGCAACCCGCAGTTTTGCCGCAATATGTATGATATGGAAGGTCAGCCCGGCATGGGCGAGTATATGTCCGTCCGGTTCAACAGTCTGAACAAGTATGACGGTCTTGATCATGTGTCGGCATCTCTGACCGAGCCGCTGGCCGTATCGCTCACGGCAGTGCTCAATGCGGATATCCCGCTCGGCGGCAAAGTGGCTGTGCTTGGAAACGGTCCTCTGGGTCTGATGGCTGCAAGGCTTGCCAAACTCAAGGGAGCCAGTTTTGTTGCTATAACCGGCCTGGTCGCCGACAATGCCCGTGAGAGCGCCCGCTTTGATCTGGCAAAGAAGTTCGGCGTAGATATGGCGATAGAAGTAGGCAAGCAGAGTGTGGAGGATGAGATTCTATCCAGGTTCCCCAAGGGTATGGACAGGGTGATCGTCACATCACCCCCGCAGAGCATGCTGGATGCATTTAAGATAATCCGGTTCGGCGGCCTGATAACGTTCCTGGGTCTGCACTTCGGTGGAAAGAACAAGATTGAGGTTGACGTAAACGACCTTATCTTCCGAAAGATAAGACTCATCCCGACATTTGCAGAGCCGGCCATCAACTTCCCGATTTCAAACCGTTTGCTGCGCGATGGCCTGGTGGACGCAAAAGACCTTGTCACCACCACATTCGGTTTTGATGACGCGAAGGCTGTTATGACCTCTGTTGTTGACGGAAGCGGGCCGATCATTAAGGCAGTTATGGTTCCGTAAATAGTTGACATGCTGTGTCCGGTTAGTTACAATGCAATTGGTGAGGTTGTTGAACTAACCGGATGCTTGATATGTCCTTATCACGCAAACAATTCAGATTCAAGACTATTCTATGGCTGCTGCTGCCTTATGTGATTTTATGCATAGGCGGCCCGCTTATGCACACTTGTTCGCGTGATCGCGAACAAGTGTGCGTTAGACTCACCACTGCAAGTGTAAATCCCGCTCATTACTCATCCGGTCATACTGCTTCGAGTCATAACAGTCCTTGTGCTGTTTGCTCACTCGCAAGAACCAGCATATATGAACCTATTTCACCGGCGGATTATGTGCCCACCGATGAAATAGTGTCATCGTTTGTAGCAAAACCATCCCCGCTGCATAATGCAGCAATACCAATAAAATCTTCTCGTGATCCTCCAATAAGCTGACTTCCCTTAAATTCAACACATATAAACGACTTCCAGCACTTCGCGGGCAGGCCATATCCTGCGTTCGCGTGGTGTGTTGGTTGTGCACAATTTGGGAGGTATAGCAATGAGAACCACATTAGCAGTGCTCGTGTGCGTGCTTTTGTGTGCCTGCAGCGTAATGGCGCAGGATTCAGATGACGCACAGAATATACAAGATGAACAGGAAACTCAGGAAACCATAACCGTTCCTAAGTCCGATTTGGACTTGCTCAATGAAAAGATAGAGCAGTTGCAGCTACAGATCAATGAGATCAAAGCGGGCCGGCAGTCCGATTCAACTCTTCAGACTGAGCCTGCGACATATCAACCCGGCAGCCAGACTAATGAAGGCGGCAGGCATCTTGCCCTGCCTGATATCAGCCTGATAGTTCAGTCTAAAGGTAAGTTCACTGATGATAAGAATGACCCGGACAAACAAAAAATCCTACTTTCAGAAGCCGAACTGGGCATACAGGGTTATGTGTATCCCAATGTGAAAGCAGACGCGTTCTTTGCAGCAAGCCCTGCTGAAGATGAGCCATTTGGCGTTGAAGAGGCCTATCTGACATATCTAGGTGTTAGCAAGGGCCTCAACTTCAACGTTGGCAAGAAACACGTAGCCTTTGGGCGCACTAATTTACTTCACAACCATTCATGGCTGTATACGCGCCAACCGACAGTAATCAGCAACTTTGTCGCGCCTGAAAGCCTTACCGGACAGGGAATAGGCGCAAGTTATGTAATCCCGACAAATTGTAATTTCTTTGCTCAGCTCGATCTGGGCACATGGGCTAACGGTGAAAGCGGGGAGCAGTCCGATCTTCCTGACATCATAATGGGCCCTGGCGCCAATATGACCGACAGGTTCAACACAGCCAGGCTCTGGACAAGTTACCCGACAAGTGAAAACAGTGAACTGGAGTTTGGCGGTTCATGGGCAGGCGGAAAATCGGCTGAAGACCAGGATCACCCTGAAACCGATTATGTTCACCTAAAGGGAATGGACCTCAGCTATAGACATTTTGGCGAGGGTTCCAACCGAACACTGCTGCGCAGTGAGTATTTCTGGCGCAGTGGAACTACCGATTCCAACGACGCAACTGCGCAAGGATACTACCTCTTCGGCAACTACCGCTGGAACAAATATGGCAGCATCGGCTTGCTCTATGACTGGAATGAGTTCCCGCAGGCGGTGGATTTACATGAATCTTCCATGTCCCTGATACTAACGAAACAGTTCTCGGAGCAGTATTATGTCCGTCTTCAGGCGATCCACGGAGCGAGACCGGACTGTGGTTCTTACAACGAGTGCTGGCTGCAATGGGTCTGGGGTGTCGGCCCGCATACTCACAACTTGGAGTAATGGCCGTCATCGTTATGCCCAATACTGACTCAGACACGAAAGGAAATAATAATGAAAGCATTAATGCGTATAGCTATAATATTAGCGCTCCTTTGCGGAGCATCATCCGCGTTTGCCGCGATAGATATCGTAGCATCTACACCCGAACTTGCCGACATAGCAAAACAGGTAGGCGGCAATAAAGTCCATGTCTATTCGATTGCCAAAGCAAACCAGGATTATCATATGATCGAGCCTAGGCCGTCCGATGTATCTAAGATTGCGCGTGCCGATATGGTCGTGCGCGTTGGGCTTGACCTGGATATGTGGTTTGATGCGCTTTCCAACGCAGCAAGTAATCCCAAAGTAAGACGCGGTGCTCGCGGCTATGTAGACGCGTCGGAGAGAATAAAAAAACTCGAGGTCCCCAAAGGACAGATAACAGGAGCATCAGGCGACATTCATGTCTATGGAAACCCGCACTATTTCTATGATCCGGAAAATGCCAAGATCATAGCTGATAACATTCTAGAAGGTCTGGATAGAGTATCGCCTGACAACAAGTCATATTTCAAAGATAACTGTAAGGAGTTTTCTGAGAAGATAGACCACAAAATGGATCAATGGAAGAAAGAACTCGCTCCATATAAGGGTGAAAGAGTTGTCACCTATCATCAAAGCGCAATCTATTTCCTGCGCAGGTTCGGCCTGAAGTCTTTCGGCACTCTGGAGGTCAAGCCAGGGATTCCGCCGTCCGCTTCTCATATATCGAGCTTGATAAAGCGGATGAAAGATCATCATATTAAGGCTGTGGCAATTGAATCCATTTACCCGAAGCGTTTTCCTGATCTCATAGAAAGACAAACGGGGGCAAAATATCAGGTGGTTCCTTATTCTGTAGGCTCAATGGGCACTAAGAGCTATATCGATATGATTGACATGTGGGTCGACAAATACAAACAGGCCCTACGCTAATTCAGATATCTGTCGCATCTCAGTGTTCCGGGCTTAACCCTGGCCACTGAGATGCTTCCACGCCTCAAGAAAGAAGTTTTTATGCTTAAAGCTACAGACAATAAAGAAATTCAATTACATATAAATGAAATGCTCTCCTTCGACCATGCTGATCTAGGTTACGGCAACAATAAAGTTTTGTGCGATCTCAATTTCGTGCTCAATGAAGGAGACTTTCTGGGTATAGTGGGGCCTAACGGCACCGGCAAGACGACTATGCTCAAAGCGATGCTTGGAATATTAAAGCCTTTAGCCGGACATGTCCACAGAAATTCAGAGACTCGATTTGGGTACGTCCCACAAAGACAGTTTATAGACGAGGTCTTTCCGCTTACCGTTATGGATATAGCTCTCATGGGCAGATATCCGCTGCTTGGAGCTATCAGACGACCTTCAAGACGAGATAGAGACTATGCACTGGAGTGCCTTTCTCATGTTGGGATCGCAGACCTTGCGCAAAAGGCGTATCGAGAACTCAGCGGCGGCCAGAAGCAGCGGGCGCTTATTGCTCGCGCCCTCGCAGCCGAACCGAAAGTAATGATCCTTGATGAGCCGACTAACGACATGGACATCGGCAGCGAGCACGCGATAATGGAGCTTTTAAGCGATCTTCACGAGTCCGATAATATCACAATAGTAATGGTCAGCCACCTGCTTAACGTCATCATCAACTACGTCGAGAAAATCGCCCTTATAGATGGAGGGTTACGGATGATCGGCAATATAGACGAAGTCCTGTCATCAAAAAACCTCTCGGATATATACGAGGTCGGGGTAGAAGTCGGCGCTTTCGGTGGACAGAGGGTGATAGTCACAGGAGGCAGAGATGCTTAGCGCTTTTCACGATTCATTTCTTCAAACAGCATTGGTTGCCAGCCTGATAGTAGGGGCGGTGTGCGCATATCTCGGCGTATACGTAGTGCTGCGGCGGATAGTTTTTGTCGGAGCAGCTCTCGCTCAAGTATCGAGTGCGGGCGTCGGTCTGGCGCTGTGCACGGGCAGCAATCCGTCTATCGTATCTCTGGTTCTTACGCTGGGTGGAGTGGCGGCGTTTTCAATAAAGTCGAGAGACCGACGGACAACACAGGAAAGCCTGATTGGAATCGGCTATGCGCTGGCGTCGGCGCTGGCCGTGCTCTTTGTCGCCAAAAGTGCCCAGGGCGAAGGCCGGATGCTGGATGTGCTCTCAGGCAATATACTGACCGTAACACCCGGCCAGATATGGCTTATGGCTGGAGCAGGCATGGCGGCTATAGCCGTGCATTCGCTGCTTTGCAAGCAGTTTCTGTTCTCTATGTTCGACCCGGAGACTGCTCGCGCTTGCGGAATCAAATCCGGATGGTGGGACCTGCTCTTCTTCCTGATACTGGGGGTTATAATCTCTCTGGCTATTCGGCTTGCCGGAACGCTGCTGGTGTTTGCATTCCTGGTGATTCCTGCGGTTACGGGACTGCTGCTAAGCCAGCGCCTGGGTAGGATTTATGCCATCGCAATCGGATCATCAGCCATAGCGACAGTATGCGGGTTGTATGCTTCCTTTAAGATGGACTTGCCGTCAGGCCCGGCGATAGTCGCCTGCATGTTCCTCCTGCTGATCACAGGATGGGTGATATCCAAACTAAGGCACTAAGTAAAATACGGCCTTGAACTTGCATTTAGGAATGCGCTTTGAACATACCGGTTCCAGATCAATACGTGCAATTTACTTAGCGTAAATTGCTTAGATCAGTTTTTGTGAGGTTCTTGCAAAATCTTCCAGCGCACAAAAGTAACGGGAACATTGAACCATGCGCGCTTGGATTTTGCAGGAGCCTTGTTTATAACAACTTTCTTATTATCCGGGTCCGCTTCGATCCATCTGCCATGACCTAGATAGACAAGGACATGGACCCCATCCCCCACAACAGCCATATCCCCCGATTCCAGCTTAGAAGTATCATACCCTGCAAGTCTGGCTGCTCTGCCTATTTTCTTCGTATAACCGTAATCACCATTAAGTATTGCATTGACGCTCAAATCACGCCACCAGAACTCCCAGAAATTCTTGCCGATAAGCTCCGGATTAAACTCGCGTCCTCCTTCTACCAACATAGCCTGCCATAGTGCGCTGCGCGCAAGCCCTGCACAATCGATCCCGCTGGTTGTCTCACCACCCCGGACGTAGCGTGTGCCTTCGAATTTCATCAGACGTTTGACATAAGTCGCTCGAAACAAAGGCACATTAGGCGGCCTGTCAGCAAGAACCATCCAGACCACAAACAATGCAATGAAGAAAAGTCCTGGATAGAGGGCGCGCGGATGTAAGCCGGATTGTTTAATGAGATATATCAATCCGGTAAACATGCCAAAAAGCAGTGTTCCAATCAGCAATATCCTCACACCCGGCGTCATTATAGCCAGCCTGACGGTTATTGCTGTGGCTGCCAGCAAGCCGGCAAAAATCCATGCGCAAAGCCTTCGAAACGGCATCTCAGATCCTGCTTCCTTACTTAATTGCTTGTCAGTCATCATTCAGTTTACGACTCACCGATGCCTATCGTTCCGTGCTCTGAGAAAGATTAAAGCCTTGCAATCATGTATAACGAGCTGAACACATCGGATATTACTTTAGTCACCGTGCCGGCTCTCTCCCATTTCTTTGCGATATCGATCAGGCCTGAGTTAGGAACAACAATGATGTCGCCTGCGCCCACATATTTGACGTCGCCTTTCGGCAGCGCATCTCCGTTAGACTTAACGACGACCACATTGGCCCGCGCGGCATCCTGAGCGTAACCGCCCGATCTTTTTATGTAGTAATCGACACTTTGACCCGGCACCGCAGCGGATGGATGCGGGTGCAGCACTGCTCCTATCACGGTAACTATAGTAGTAATTTTCGGAATGTATATCCTGTCACCATCGCGCAGCGGCAAATTATTGGGAGAGTTTGGATCTTTGAGTGCGTTTGCAAGATTAATAGAAATTCGCGTGCTCGTAACATTAAGGAGCTTTGGTTTTACTTCATCTTCCTTGGAACCGGCATTGTTCTCATCCATTGGCGCGCCCATCGCACTGAGTTGGTCCGGTTCTTTTTCTTTCGCCATCGTGCGCATAATGTCTTCGGCTTTTTGTTTACTCGCTTCGTCCGCCGCCATTTCGGTCTGCGTATTGCCGGTTTCCAACTTCGGATTTCCCTGAACATCCACCGGCCTGGTCAACACATCGGCATTTTTGTTGTCGGAGAGCATAAAGTCTTCAGGTAGTTTTACACCCATTTGTGCCAATTGTGTGAGGAACTGCTTGTCTGCAAAGAGCTGTGCTTTCTCCAGGATCACATCCGAATCTCGGTTCTGATGCGCATTCTCGAAAGTATCTTTATCTCTTAGAAACAAAAGACCGCTCATATCGGCATATTGTGTCAGTCCGCCCGCTCTCTTAATCACGTCGGTCAGCTTTTCATCCGGGCTGGTCAGTACATAAGGTCCGGGTTTTGCCACTTCTCCATCTATATAAACCACATTAGGTTCGCGCAGATACGGATTGTTGGAGGGGACAGTCACAACATCGAGGTCGCTCAATAGTATATTCGTCTGGCTTTCCGGCTTCAAGTCAGCAGCTTTTATTTTATTTACCACACTGCAGCCGAGCTGAGAACAATGTGCAACTTCTACAGTATCCGCCGCTTCAGGCATCAGGCCTCCGGCAAGAAAAATCAGGTCGCTGACTCGCATGTTCTCGGACCTTGTGTATGTTCCCGGCTTTTGTACGGCCCCTTCGATACGCACATTATGGTTTTGCCACTGGACCTCATCATGAGTGTAGACAGTCAATTTGTCACGATCCTGCAATTCCACATTTGCTTCAGGAACGCCGCTTAATGCCTCCTGCAGGTCTACTCTAATCAGACTCGTCGTATTGTCGGGCTTAATGCGTATCAGGTTTGCGCGCTGCAAGTAGGCTTGAGGCAGCACGCCGCCTCCCGCCGCGATAGCGTCGCTCACTCTCATCCCGCCGGTCCTTTTGTAGGTTCCCGGCCGAGCCACACAACCTTCTAGAGTAACAAGCCTGGGTTGGAACGCTACTTGATCGGGAGAATAAACAAACACGCGATCCAGCTTGTGCAATTCTATGTTGTTGCTCACATCACCATTTAGAGCTTTGTCCAGGTTGAAAGATATTATCTGGGTGCCCTTCAGCGGTTCAATGCGCAAAATATCGGCTCTCGGGCCATATATCTCTTTATCTTTTGCCAAGCCCTGCGACATCTTTATCAGTTCGCTGACGCGCATACCATCTTTGTAACCGTACATCCCCGGTGCGCCCACCAGCCCGTTTATTTCGACCTGATTGGTGGGATCCTGCCTGACTGTCGAAACGATGACCTGGTCGCCCGGCTGAAGTGCAAACGACGTTTTTCCATCAATATTTTCGCTGAGCAGCACCCTGTATTCGCCGTTCTCGACTCGCTCTACCTGGACGCTTTTAAGATACCCGCCAGGTTTAGTGCCTCCAGCCATCTTGATTGCCTGTCCCAGGGTCATCGGGAAATCCGGTTCGTAGCGGCCAGGGCGTACTACCTCGCCGCTGATCACAATTGTCGGACCTACCGGATATACAAATATAGAGTCCCCATCTTTGAGGATGACATCCTTGTCTTTATTGCCTTTCAGGACGAAATCATACAGGTCGATATTTTTTGCAGGATGGCCGCTCCTCAGAAGCGATATATGGCGCATGGATCCTGTCTTTTGGGGACCGCCTGCCTGATAAAGGGCATTTGTCACCGTAGCCAAACCGTTAAGCACATATGTGCCAGGTCTTACCGCGTCTCCGGTTACCTGTACCTGAACCGCAGACATGGCTTGGACCGTAACATCTACAGTCAACTGGCGGAATTTTGACGATATCCTTCCCGCCAGCACTTTCCGCAGGCTTGACGCGGTTCGTCCGGCGGCTGCCACCCGTCCGGCTCCGGGAAGCATGATGTCTCCGACATTATCCACCTGGCGTGAATACTCATCCTGAGCCCCCAGACTGCTGTGGACAACAATAAGAAGGGTATCTCCCTTTCGAATAATATAATTGTCAGGCACCTGCCTGTTGTCCGGCGAGCCGACAGGTGGTGCGCTCTGGAAGAAATCCATTCCGAAAACATTCCACTCGCTGTTCCAACGCCGGTTGAGTATCTCCATAGACAGGTCGCACTCGAACATCTTGTCCTGAAGCTGCTCACGCTGCAGTTTGGTAAGAGGGGAAAGCTTTGTAATGTCTATCCCATTAAGCTCATCCTCAGCTGCCTTAAGGTCCCTGGCCAAACGATCCATATTTACCTGCATCGGTCGGGATGTTTGTCTGCGCAGATCGTCAATGCGAGTATTAACGTCTTCAAGCACACCCTTTATATCCGCCATTTTCTGCTGGACAAGAACTTCGGATTCCTGCAGTTCCTCGGCCTTTGTTTGCTCAGCAACAGCGCCCTCTACGGGCGTGGATCCCTGTTTTTGGGTCCTGAAATTAGTGTTAGTACCGTTGTTTGTTCCAGTTTGAGTTTGAACCGTGGGCTTAGCTGTTGTAGTATTTGTCGTATCAGCAACCGAGGCACTCGTGACGAGAATTAGAAAAACGGTAATCATTGAAAAGATATTAATGTGCTTCATGTATTTAACTCACAAACTTAGCAGCGTCCTGCATTGGATTGAATAGCATTGGGTGGAGCGAGTTACCCTGGGTAGATTATATGAGCGGGGCAGTTAGGTGTCAAGCTTCTATGCTAAGCGCTCCGTAGCCGACCACCTGGTCCGTTTCGCCGGTGACGTCACCGGAACTGTAGTAGGCCAGTTTGCGTGCGCCGGTCGCGCCAAGCGCATTGCAGGCATGGAGCATCACGGCTGCCGGCAAGACACCGCACATTGTTATCGACCGTTCATACACAGTCTCTATGAGTCCTTCGGGGTCTAGGTTCATTACATACTCTAATGCCAGAGTATCTTTTGCTCGAGCGCTTTCGCGTGAATCATAGTGTGTGAGGTCGGAGCTTGCAATTATAACAGCACTCTTTCCCCTGACCGATTGAGCTATCGCATCTCCAAGGTCCTTCGTCAAAAGCAGAGCGTCTGATTTGTTCATGTATGCAATCGCAATCGGAACGATGCGGATTTCCTTATGACCACGGCTTATATACTGCAAAAAAGGAAGCTGCACTTCAATGGAGTGTTCACGGACATGAGCCGAATCATCTGCTTTCGCAAACTCGGCAAGACGTACGATCTCATTGGCGATTTCCAGGTCAACATGCATTGATCCGAAAGGGGTGATCCATTCGTCCTGAGTCCCGACAGCCACCGCGGCGCCCAAGCCATGATGATTGGGCCCTAGAATAACGGCTGTATCCGGCAGGCCGTCTTTCGCAAGCTCGGAGTATGCATGCGCGGCTGCCTGGCCTGAATAAATATATCCGGCATGCGGGCAGACAAGCCCAAGCACATTACCGACTCTTTTTTTCGCTGCTTCGGGGATTTTGCCGGGACCGAGCCTGCTCGCAAAGCACTTTTCGATGCTCTGAATCAAGTCCTGTTCATCGGCTTCATAAAACATGCCTGCCACAGCGGGTTTGCGTGCCATTTCGGCGCCTCCAGAGGTTATAGATCAGTCATCCGTTCCGGATTTGGCGAAAGCCTTTTGCCACCAGCTTTTCTTACATGACTCGCCGGATTCAGCATAATCCTCAGTGATCTTATTTAGTGGGTCTTTGTCTGAAACTGCGCTTTCCACAACAGGCTTTGCTGCGATCACATCCGCCTCATGCTCATCGACTATTTCAGCTTCCACACGCGGAGGCTCGCTGTGTGCTTCTCGTGTCCAGAACGATTCCTTGCGGCCAAAAGCCTGCTCAGACTCTTTTCTTATTTCTTCAGCACTAAACTTTGTCGGGTCCGGAGAGTCCAGCCCAAGCACCTCAGCGTCCTGAATGCCTGTTTTCTTAAAGAGTTCATTGACCTTTGCCACACGTTCGGACCACTCAGCTTTCTTTGGTTCCGGCAATGCCTTGGCGATCTCATTGAACTCCATAGACGTTAAGGCCATGGCCTCTTGAGTCCGATTGAGCATTATGTTGGTGCGGTTGAGCATCACATTGAGTTCACGCTGGCGTTCGAGCAGTTCCATGACGAGCTCGCTGGAGTTATTCTCGCGCGACTTCGCGTCCTCATACTGCATTTCAAGCAGTTTGCTCTTTTCCTTCAGCCCTTCAAGGCGTCGCAGAGCGCGGTTCAACTTGTCTTTAAGAATCTGCGCTTCATCTTTTGGTTTATTCTCGTTCAAGTCGCCGGCCTCCAGTCAGACTATTTTATATTGAGTATATTATATTTTATATTTTGGTTGCACGATACTATATATTAATGGCAGGCCAACCTTTTTAAGATTACGTTGTGACCGGAGTTATTGTTCCGCTTATCAGCCTGCTTGAAACCTGCCTTGACCTTGTGCGTGTGATGTGTCAAAATTAGTCGTCAAACCTTGGGAAAAGAGATGCTTGATTATGAATGAGACAAACAGACCAGATACCGAACCTGCGGGTGCGGACCGGGGCGAATCTACAGACTTCATTCGCGAGGCCATCAAAGAAGACCTGCGCGAAGGTCGATTCGACCATGTTCACACGCGGTTTCCTCCCGAACCAAACGCCTACCTACATATAGGCCATGCCAAGGCCATATGGATAGACTATGGCATTGCCCAGGAGTTCGGCGGCCAATTCAACCTGCGCTTCGACGACACTAACCCCGCCAAGGAAGAGCAGGAGTTTGTCGATGCAATTATAGAAGACGTCCGCTGGCTTGGAGCCGATTGGGACGATCGGCTATTCTTCGGCTCAGACTATTTTGAGCAGATGTATGAGTGGGCTATCGATCTTATAAAAAAAGGTAAGGCATACGTTTGTGACCTCTCTGCCGAGGAGGTCATAGATATGCGCGGTGCGCCGACCGAGCCGGGCAAAGAAAGCCCTTACCGAAACCGCAGCGTTGAAGAGAATTTGGATTTGTTCCAAAGAATGCGCGCGGGTGAGTTTCCCGATGGGGCAAAAACTCTGCGCGCCAAGATAGACATGACTTCGCCGAACCTGAACCTGCGTGACCCTATCATGTATCGCATACGCCATGCCGAGCATCATCGCCAGGGTGACAAGTGGTGTATCTACCCGATGTATGACTGGGCTCACGGCTTGGAGGACTCCATCGAAGGAGTGACACATTCGCTGTGTTCACTGGAATATGAGATCCATAGACCGTTGTATGACTGGTTTTTAGATCAGCTTGGGATATACCACCCGCGTCAGATCGAGTTTGCGCGGCTTAATCTCACCCATACAGTGATGAGTAAGCGGCGGTTTATCGAGCTTGTAAATGGCGGTTACGTCAGCGGATTTGATGATCCTCGACTTCCAACACTGGCCGGTCTGCGTAGAAGAGGTTATACACCCGAAGCGATTCATGAATTTTGCCGCAGGATCGGAGTAGCAAAAACAGACAGCGTCGTGGATGTTGCCGTGTTGGAAGACTGTGCTCGCGATGACCTCAATAAGCGCTCGCAGCGGGTTATGGCTGTTATGGACCCGCTGAAGGTTATCATTACAAACTATCCTGAGGGTCAAGCCGAAGAGCTGGATGTTATCAATAACCCTGAAGACCCGAGCGCCGGGACGCGTAAAGTGCCTTTTGCGCGGGAGCTTTATATCGAGCGTGAAGATTTCCGTGAGGTCCCTCCGCCTAAATTTTTCCGCATGGCTCCGGGCCGCGAGGTACGGCTGCGCAACGCCTACTTTATTAAGTGCAATGATGTAATAAAAGACGCAAACGGTGAGATAACAGAACTGCACTGCACGTACGATCCAGCGACACGCGGCGGCGATGCTCCTGACGGCCGCAAAGTAAAGGCCACTCTGCATTGGGTTGCTGCTAACCAGGCTATACCGGCGGAAGTCCGTCTCTACGATCACCTCTTCAGCAAGCCCGACCCGGACGATGTTGAGGAAGGCAGAGACTGGTTTTCCAACCTGAACCCGAACTCGCTTAATGTAGCCGCGTGCTACATAGAGCCGAGTGTGGTCGGAGCAAAACCTGGAACACGCTACCAATTCGAGAGGCAGGGTTATTTCTGTGTAGATATCGACTCTACTGACCGGAAGCTCGTCTTTAATCGAACAGTTACCTTACGCGATTCGTGGGCAAAAATTGCAAAAGCTATGAAGCGTTCGGCAGGCTAATCTGCTCATTTGATGCAACAGAGTCAAAAACAACAGCCCTCAATCAAAACGAGTGAGGGCTGTTACTACACATACAAAAAATGGCGGAGAGGCCGGGATTCGAACCCGGGGCGGAGGTTTCCCCCCGCAATCACTTAGCAGGCGATCGCTTTCGACCACTCAGCCACCTCTCCATCTTTAATATTCTACCACAATGAATTTGAGTTATCAAGATTTTAAATAGTTTGGTTTTGTCGCGACTTTTCCAGCTCTGAATGCAGCATTAATATCGGAGGATGATAATGGAGGGCGATATTTATCTTCATTGCTACCTTTCAAACTCGCGCATCCAGTAATCCAGCACTCTCTTGCGACTAAAGCCCTTGAGATTCATCGCAGAAACCATTTCATCGGTCAGGTCATGCTCTCTGACGGCTCCGATAAGCTCTGACTCTAAAATCTCTATCCCCATTTCATGCGCCTGCTGCTTGATGAACGAGTAGACACCCCACATGCTCACAAGATGCGGTTGTGTGATATTCATGGAGACCTGAGCAATGTCTCGCGACTTCAGGTATACACCTATCGCCTTCACACCCGGCATTGCCTCGCCCGAGTTCCTAAGCTGCCTGATTTTTGCGGCTATTGCATTTGCGGCGGAGATATCGTTGCTCTTGAGATTTACATTATATGCAATCAGCGGACCTCGCGCGCCGACTACTGTCGCTCCGGCCGTCGGATGGACGTGACTTGGGCCTGCGTCCGGTTCACGTCCGTTTGTAAGCCCTCGCTCTTTCAGAGTCTCAAATCCGCCCTTGCGCACATCTGCAAGGTTCACGCACTCACTGCGCAATGCGCACTGCTCATAAAAATATACAGGAACTTGCAGTGTGTCCGCTATGTCACGGCCAATAGCATGGCCGAGGTCAATAGCCTCGTCCATCGTCATCTCGTCCAGAGGCACCACCGGTACAACATCCATCGCGCCTATCCGCGGGTGACCGCCGGTATGTTTGTTCAAATCAATCAGATCGACCGCGACTCGCGCGCCTGCGAGAACCGACCTGTGGATATCTTCCGGCCTGCCTATAAAAGTGACGACCGAGCGGTTGTGATCGGCATCCATGGAGTAATCGACAATATTTACCCCGGAAGCCGAGTCTATCGCCTCGACTATCTTTGTAACGACCTCAGCCCTGCGGCCTTCACTGAAATTAGGAACACACTGGACAAGCTTTGACACAATACACGCCTCCAAAGATTAATTCGATCTACTGCCGCCTCTCACCTCTCGCTTCTCGCTTCTCAATTTGATATACTATTAGTGAAAATTGGAGCAAGGAAATTGAAACTGTTAACTATCTGCAAGGGAAAAATACACAGAGCCACCGTCACGCAATGTGATGTAGATTATGTCGGCAGTATAACTGTTGATCAGGACCTGTTGGACGCGGCTGATATAGTCGACGGCGAGCTTGTTCACATCTGGAATATCAACAATGGTGAAAGGCTGGAGACATACGCCATACCTGCCGAGAGAGGCAGTGGAGTGATCTGCCTCAATGGAGCCGCCGCCAGAAGATGCAGTGTCGGCGACAAAGTCATCATTGCCGCATTCTGTTTGACTGATGAACCGGTGCAGCGCAAGGTTGTGCTGGTTGATGAGCACAATAAGATTGTAAGCAGGATATAGCCCTATGCTTAAATTTCTTCTCTATGCGCTGCGCTGGCAGCTCTCAACCCCGATCCTCTACCCCATAGTGCGCATATTCGGTACGGGGTTCTGGTCCGTCGCCCTGGCCAACTTGATCGGGGCGAGCATATTCTTTTGGGTTGACCGGTTTATCTTCAGCGCCAAAGTCCAGGAATGGGAGTTTATGCAACTGGGCAGGTGCCATGACTGCGGTAAATACACTGCCGTAAAGAGGCTGCGGTTCGACCCGCGCGGCTATGATAGGCGCGACGACCCTGATCCCGAGTTCAGATGCTCCGAGTGCAGCAAAAAGAAACTCAAGCAGCTTGGTATTGGCTAAAATTTTTCAATAACTGACCTTTACCTCCAGGTAGGATACCTGGAGGTATAAACAGAAGCAATTTACAGCACAACTGAGCGCTCATGAGTACGGGCTCTTAGCTCTCCACTCTTCGCTCTCAGCTGTTTTTTAGGGAGCTAATCATGCCCGACCCCATAAGACTTCCCGATATTTTCAACCAGAGAGTCGTAGTATTTGACGGAGCTATGGGTTCGCTCCTTGTTGAGCGCGGTGTCAGCCACAAACACCCCTTTGAAGAACTCAATCTATCCTCGCCATATCTCATCTGCCAGGCGCATGCAGACTACATCAAGGCGGGCGCGGACGTGATAGAGACCAACACATTCGGCGCAAACCGGTTCAAACTCTCTCATCATGGCCTTGAAGGTAAAGTCTACGACATAAATCTCGCGGGAGCCAGACTTGCAAGAGACGTAGCGGGTTCAAAGGTCTTGGTCGCCGGTTCGATTGGCCCGCTCGGTGTGAGCCTGCCCCCTATCGGGTCGGTAAATATCGAGGACGTGCAAGACAGCATTAAGGGCCAGGTGAGAGGGCTTGTCGACGGCGGAGTAGACCTGCTCATATTCGAGACCCTTACCGATCTCGACCAGGCATGCATAATGCTCGAAGCGGCAATAGAAAACTGCGACCTGCCGGTCATAGTACAGTTCGCGATAGGGACCGACCTGACTACAGAACGCGGCGATAGCCTGGACGACATCGTCTCAAGGCTGTCGGACTACCCCGTGAGCGCTATCGGAGTCAACTGCTGCGTTGGCCCAGAGCAGACAATTCGAGCTGTGGAGGCTCTGCATGAGATCAGCGGCCTTCCGATATCGGCTCAACCGAACTCCGGCTACCCCACAAATATCGAGGGCCGGACTCTGTTTATCTCAGGCGCAGGATATTTTGCCGACAGAGGCGCTGAGATAGTCCGGGCGGGCGCATCTATTGTGGGAGGCTGCTGCGGCACTTCCCCGGCGCATATAGAAGCCCTTTCGGCAAAGGTCAAGACGCTTGCCAGACCCGCTCCGGCAAAGGTTAGAGACGCAAGAAAAAGAGAGAGTGTCGCCATCAGCAAGGCGAGTGAAAGATCTCCACTGCTGCGCAGGATGAACGGCAACTTTGTCACGGTCGAGGTCACACCTCCAAAAAATGCCGATTACCATACACTTATAGACAAACTCAGGCCGCTGGTGGCAGCGGGGATATCTGCGATAGACGTCACGGACAACCCTATGGCTCGCATGCATATGAGCGCAGTTGCATTTGCCCACCTTGTGCGTCAAGAATTAGGGGTTGCTACAATCCTTCATCTTACCTGCCGTGACCTTAATCTGCTGGGGATGCATTCAATACTGCTGGGCGCCTCGGCGCTGGGTATCGACGGCATCCTTGCCCTGACTGGAGACCCGGCCAGCGCGGGAGACTATCCTGCCGCAACCTCTGTCTTTGATGTCACATCCGACGGCCTGGTCAAGATAATAAACTCACTCAACCACGGCCTGGATTACACAGGCAGAGAAATAGGCGGGCCGACCAGCTTTGCGATTGGCACTGCCCTGAATCCTGCTGCAGAAGATATCGACAAGGAGATCGCCCGGCTTGCCAAGAAGCGGGAGGCAGGGGCTAACTTTCTGATGACCCAGCCCGTCTTTGATCTCGAACCTCTGAGACAGGTCGTAAAGAGAATTCCCGGCGATTGGAATATTCCGATACTTGTCGGGGTGCTGCCCCTGCGCAGCTCGCGGCATGCCGAGTTCCTTCATAATGAGGTGCCGGGGATAAATATACCCGCCGACATCCGCAAGGCTCTCGCTTCAGCCGACCCCGAGGCCGCAAAAGCAGAGGGCATCAAGATAGCGCGCCAAATATATCTTTCAGCGAAGCAGGAGTTTGGCGGAGTATACTTTATGCCGCCGTTCGACAACTTTGAGGTGGTGCGGCAGGTTATTGCCGGGGGCGGGTAAGTCCGACAATAGCTTACCACTCCAGGTAGGGATACCTGGAGGGACAAAAGTGTATAAAATAGAGGCCGTCTCAAGTTAACACTGAGGCAGCCCCGTGATTAAAAGCTCTAATAAGTCGGCATGGAGACCTTTTCTAAAGTCTCTGCGACCATCTCATCTTCTTCCAGGTCTATCGCCAGGTCGGCCAGAGTTACAATTCCCACCAGTTTTCCTTTGTCTACTATTGGGAGCCTGCGGATCTGATTATCCTGCATGAGAGCGCATGCGTCTTCCACGCTCATGTTCTGGCTGCCGAAGATGGGGTCTTTACTCATGATCTCGTTTACATACGTATTGGCGGGATCAAAGCCTTTGGAAATTGCACGGACGGTGATATCGCGGTCGGTTATGATTCCAACCAGGTTGTCCTGAGAGACCACGGGGCAGGAACCCACGTCCATACTCTGCATCTTCTGGGCAACCTGCATAAGGGTCTCGTTAGGGCCGCACGTGACCACATTGGTCGTCATTATCTCTTTGACATTCATTATCATCCCCCCTGTAAAGTGGTTCAAGAACACTTTTTTCCATAGGGAATGAAACCGAAACAATATCAAGCCCGCCTGATTCGATAGGTATCCACCATTTTAACGGGATGATAAGATTTCTTTGCCTTGCGCAGGCCGGTAATTCCCAGATCCTGCTCTCGATTTATGTATTTGAATCCAGATGCTTCATGGATTGCAAACTCGTTGTTGATGATCTGGTAAATGCCGTCCATCCCCGAACCGGCTTTCTCCACGTGGATAACAAGAGTTTCAGGATTGAGCGCCTCTCCAAGAGAAAAAGCCGCAATGCTGCCGTCTACCTTAACCGCGCCGCCTATAATACCTAGCTCCTCGAAGTTTGCGAGCATCTCATAGACTGCCGTATGTTCATTCTGCAGGCCTTCGCTGCTCCGGCAGTCACGCTGCTCACACCAGTAATCGGCGAACTCCATGGCCTCTCCGGGGCTGACATGCGGCATGCGTATATATTCATACTCGTATTGAGACTTGAAACGAGTAATCCAGTTGCGCTTGCCGTCATATTTCCTGCCGTTTAGCTCGATCAGGTCTGAGGCGAGGTACACATAATCACTGTTGTCGCGATCTTTTTCTATTATGTAGTCTGAAGCACTGATCCGGTGCGCTACATTCGCATGGATGCACTTAAACTCGATATCGTTCTTGGAGAGTCGAAACACATCATCTATTGCTTTTGCAACATGCCCCATGCCCAAAGGCTCCAGGCATAAAACTTTATCCTTGACCCTTTGAGTAAGTATTAGAAAATCACCAATGCGCGATAATCTAGTGTTATACGGCTCGCGCCATGCGAATATATTGGTGAAAGTATAAGCCGATATTTCCAGCGGTTTTTCTGCGAATACAACATCAAAGATCGGCTTGTCTTCCAGGGTTATTTCTCTTGAATCGGGATACTCCGGTATGTCCATTTACTGCACCTCTTGGGATACTTGTGTTCGGCAAAGTATACCCTCATTCGGCGACAAAGGTCAAGCAATCCTGGTTGACATTTCAAACAGGTTGAGATACACTGCGCACAGTGCGCCACTGTGCAATGCAAATAGAAAGCGGGAGATGCATGTCTGAAAGCAGAATAGACCAGCAGGCCATAGCCGACAAGCTCGGTGTTTCTCGGAGCACTGTGACACGCGTGCTCGGCCATGATCCGCTGCACCGGGTTGCTTCGGACACGCGTAAACTTATTCTCAAAACCGCTAGGGAGATGGGATATATACCCAGAAGACGGCGCACCGGCAATATTGCGTTTGTCGTGTGCGGAGAGATGGCTCCGGCTCAACATGAACTCCATCTGGCGATATGCAATGAAGCATTTCATAACAGTTATCGCGTCTTTCTGGTAGGCATGCCTGAGCTTGCGTCATACAAACAGGTAAGTATGTATGTAAACCCACTTGCAGCGGACGGAGTTATCCTCACAGGCAGCTTCTCAAAAGAACTTGCCCGAAACCTTGCAGATGTGATGCCGGTTGTGCTGCTAGACGATAAATTTCAAACCCCTGACGTAGACAGAGTGCAGGTGGATTATGTCCGGATGGGATACGATCTGACCAGTGCAATTATTAAGGCAGGCCATAAGCGAATAGCCGCAATTGTTCAGTTTCCAGAAAACGTCGCCTGGTCGGGTCCTATGGAAGGGTTCCATCAGGCTCATGAGGATGCCGGCATTACTGCGGACATCTCGCTGGTGCGACATAAATCACGCATAGTCTACACTAAGCTGCTGAGCGATCTGCTGGCTGCAAAACCGACAGCAATATTTGCATGGACTACATCCGATCATGCAATCATCTTGAGCACTCTGAGCGCAATGGGCTGCCGAGTTCCACAAGACTTAAGCTATGTCGGGTGGGCACAATCATACTCGGCAGCGCTCTTCCCGTTTCCGACAATCACATGCCTTGATGACATCTATCCGGCAATGGCCAGGACTGCCATGCACAGACTATTTGAGAAAATGGAAGACCCTCTGATGCCGCCTGAGAGCATTATAGTGCCGGTAGGCGTCAGGAGAGGTGAAACGCTTATACAAAGAAAGGATCAGTAGTGCCGTGGAGATCAAAGAGAGATTGGCTGAGTATCTCGCATCGAGAAAAGAGCATGCCGCAAAGCTTCTGCAGGAGTTGATTGCATTTAAGAGCACCGCGAGATTTGAGCATGACGTACAGGTTTTTCTGTTCGATTACTTGAACAAGCAGGGCTTTTCACCCGAACTAGCCCCTGTTGATGAAAACATCGTGTGCGATCCCGATTACACGATCGTTCCAGGACACACGAACTATTCCGGCCGCAGTAATGTACTTGTAAACATCCCCGGATCGGGGCAGGGGAAGAGTGCGATCATCAACTCACACAGCGATGTTGTGCCCGCGCCGGACAATATGTTCTCAGCAAGATATGAAGATGGTGTAGTATATGGCCGCGGCGCCTGTGACGCCAAGGGCCAGGTGCTGACCGTTATTCTGGCTATTGAAGCCCTAAAAGCGCTGGGAATAAAGCTAAAAGGCAACCTGCAAGCGCAGTTGGTAATCGAAGAAGAACCGGGTGGAAACGGCTCTCTCTCTGTTATCAGGCAGGGCAATAGAGCCGATGTTGTGGTGGTGCTGGAACCGACCGGCCTTAAGGTGCACCCGGCCAATAGGGGAGCCGTATGGTATAAGCTGACGGTCACCGGCAAATCAGCGCATATGGGCAAGTATTGGGACGGTGTCAGCGCCATTGATGAGATGGTAGGCGTCATCAATGTACTCAGAGATTATGAGCAGGCGCTGCGTGAAGAGTCGAAGGGCGACCCTCTGTTTCCATTCGAACCGAGTCCGGTGAATGTAAATATCGGCCAGATAAAGGGTGGCGATTGGCCTTCAATGGTCTCTGAAAAGTGCTGGATCGAGGGTGGAATCGCATTTCTGCCGAACAAGCGGATTGCTCAGATATACGAAGAAGTGCGCAAACTTATCGAAACCAGAGCGAGCGAATGGACAAAAAAGCATTACAAGCTCGAGTTCTCGCGGTTGCATAACGAAGCGTTTGAAACCGATGTTGAGCACCCATCTGTGAAGTCGTTCTGTGATGCCGCGGGATCAGTGCTTGGACCGGAACCACCGTTGGGCTGGATTGCATCGTGCGACGGCAGGCTCTTCTATCACGGCGGGCAAATGCCCACAATCGTCTTCGGCGCAGGCGATCTTGGGTATGCGCATTCTCTTAACGAACAGATCAAAATGGACGATATACTGCGTGCCGCGCAGGTCTTGACGCTCTTCTTGATTGACTGGTGCGGAGCTTAATCATACGGTCGCGATCAGATATCGCGCGAGATCACAGATAAATAATCTGGAGGTTGTTAGATGTCAGTAAAAATTGCAGTAGTAGGCGCTGGCAAGTTCGGCCAAATGCATCTGGACGCATTCACTCAGCTCGGGTATACGGGTGTGGCCGAACTCGCCGCTATTGCAGAAGCAAACCCGAAACGCGCGGATGAGCTGCGCAAAGAGTACAATTGCCCGATCTATACGGACTACAACGAGATGCTTGCTAAGGCGGACATTGATGCCGTGAGCATAGCCACTCCCGACCATCTGCATAAGAATATCGCCGTGGCAGCAGCCAAGGCAGGCAAGCATGTATTGGTTGAAAAACCGCTCGATATCACCGTTGAGGGGTGCGAGGAGATTATTCAAGCAGCAAAGGGCTCTGGTGTGCTTCTTCAGGTGGATTTTCACAAGCGATATGACCCGGACCATCAGGCTATAGAGCGCAGAGTGCAGTCGGGAGAACTTGGGGACATACTCTACGGCAGCATATACATGGAGGACCGCATTGAGGTGCCAAGTAAATGGTTCCCGCACTGGGCTCCAAACTCATCGCCGGCATGGTTTCTTGGTGTTCATTTCTACGATCTCATTCGCTGGATCGTAAAGAGTGAGGCTAAAAGCATCTACGCGACCGGCACTAAAAACACGCTTCTCAAAGACTATGGCGTGGACACATATGATTGCATTAATGCCAAG
The DNA here is from genome assembly GCA_039679645.1 of Armatimonadota bacterium. NCBI lineage: Bacteria > Bacillati > Armatimonadota > Armatimonadota bacterium. Next base: position 23,122 of record JBDKUO010000005.1, on the reverse strand, counting down.
ATAACATTTGAAAACGGAGCTGCATTCGCATGCGACACGTCGTGGGTTATCCCTCAAGGTTTCGAAGCGGTAGTAAACCAGGGGATGCGGATTGTCGGCACAAAGGGAATCTTTGAGTGCGACAGCCAGGACAGAGGCACCAGCTCCTGTGTTACTGATGAAGGTATGGCAACGTACAACAACAACTTCACACGCAGACTCGATGACAAATACGGCCGCAAGATACTGCGCGGTTATGGAATCGAGAGCATTGAAGACTTTGCATACAACGTCTCTTTTCTTAAAAACGGCGGCACTATCGACAAGATAAAAGGCTGCTGGGCTTCAGGTGAGGACGGAAGAGAAGTTACACGCATCGCTGTCGCTGTTCATGAGAGCGTTAAGACAGGCGAAGTAATCAAGTTGAGGTAAAAAATGGCTGTTTATGATCTTACACCTGTGGATGTGCCGCAGGTCAATACAAAATACAGGACTATAAAGACAAAGTTTCCGGTGCCGGAATCGCTGCCGATACTCGAGAAATTAAGGCAGTGCGAACCGCAGAGTATGTCCGGCCAGCCGCCGGTAATCTGGCACAAGGCTGATGATTTCACTATAGAAGACCGCTGGGGAAACCGTTGGATAGACTGGTCGAGCTGTGTGCTGGTCGCTAACGCGGGTCATGGCCGCAAAGAGATACGTGATGCCCTTAAAAAGATTGTAGACCAGGGGCTGCTGGCCAGTTATGTATTTGTGCATGAGCAGCGTGCTGAACTTTGCGGGATGCTCCAGTCGCTTGCGCCGGAACCGGAGAAGTATCGTGTATTTCTTCTCTCAACTGGCAGCGAGGCCACTGAGAACTGCGTCAAGCTCTCAAAAACATATGCGCTGAAAAAGCATGGACCGCATAAGAAGTATTTTGTCTCATTTGAAAATGCTTTCCACGGCAGGACGATGGGCTCGCAGCTTGCAGGCGGAATGGAAAGGCAGAAGGAATGGATGGTTGACAGGGACCAGACATTTATCCAGGTTCCCTTCCCGGACGGCTACAAGACTGTAGACAGGTCATTTGATCTGTTCCTGAGCACACTCAAAGCAAAGGGGATCAAGCCGGAAGATATAGCTGGGGTTATGACTGAGAGCTATCAGGGTGTGGGCCCCGATTTTCTGACTGTGGAGTATGCTCAAAAGCTGCAGGAGTTCTGCCGCAAATATGATATTGTGATGACATTTGACGAGGTGCAGTCCGGCTTCGGGCGCACCGGTAAGCTGTTCTGCTTTGAGCACTATGGAGTCAAGCCGGACCTGATCCCCTGCGGCAAGGGAATATCGTCATCACTGCCTATATCGGCGGTTATGGGTCGTGATGATATCATGGGTCTGTACCCGCCCGGATCGATGACATCTACTCACTCTGCTTCGCCGCTGCCTGTGGCTGCCGCTGTAGCGAATCTGAAACTTATACTCGACGAGAAGCTCACCGAAAGAGCGGCTCGCCTTGGCGAGATAATGAACCCTGAGCTTGAGCGCATACAGAAGAAATACCCGGACCGGTTGGGCTGCTTCCACGGATTGGGACTGGTCGGCGGCATCCAGGTGGTAAAGCCGGGAACCAAAGAGCCGGACTCATTGACCGCCACTGCGATCAATCTCAAGTGCGTGCACAAGGGTCTGCTGATGTTTGCGCCTGTCGGCATAGGGGGAGAGTGCCTCAAGATAGCGCCTCCGCTTACAATTGCCGAAGACGCGCTGCATGAGTCGATTGATGTGTTTGAAGAAGCGGTCGACGAAGTTTTAGGCTAAAACTGCGCAATCTTCTCGGAAAGATAATCAGCGATTAAAGCATTGAAGAGGTCATGCCTGGTGTGGAAATAGAAGCGGTCCGCGCCTTCGATTATTTCCAAGTTTGTATCAGGTATGCCCTCTTCCAAAATCTGCGATCCGGCAAGCACATAAGGCACATCGTCTGTGGAAGCTACTACCAGTGTGGGAACTTCAATATCGCCGAGCAGGGGAGTTAAATCAGAGCTTCGCAGGATGTCCAAACGCCTGGTCAGTGTCGCATGGTCTATATTAGTCAGGCAGTTGGTTAGTGCGTTGCGCCCATTGGCGTTATTGCATCCGAACCACTTTTTCCACCACCTGATAATTGCGCTCTCAAACTTAATCTCTCCCGGAAGCATATGTGAGATAAACTCATCATCGGATGAGTGAGGAAATGATGGAGTGGTGGAGCATAAAACCAGTGCAGGGCTGCATTCGGGATGCACTGCAGCGAACTTCAAAGCTATCAATCCACCCAGGCCATGCCCGGCTACCACGGCAGCGAATATCCTCAGTCTGGATAGCAGACGAGCCAGATCATCGACCAGAACATCAAGGTTATATGCATTTTGACCGCGGGTCTGACGCAGATCGTAGCTGATTATGCGATAGTGATCGGCCAGTCCCAAAGCCTGATAATCGAACCAGTCCTTCGATCCTGCAAGCCCGGGGACAAAAACTATCGGCATACCGCTACCGGTGTCGGTGTAGCTGACCCGCAGGCCATCCACGTTGATAACCGGCACTTGTCGCCACCTCATACAATGGTGCATTATACTGCAATATAATACTCAGGCAAACGAACACATGTCAATAAACGTGAATGCGAGATCCTTAACTGGACGACCCTGAGAGATTCATCGGCTGGCTGCAATTGCGCGAAACAAATGTCGCAATGTGGTTGAGACGTCGGATTTCCAGCCGGTTATTGACCATGCCAATGGCTGGAACAACTCATCGCTGCCCCATGCCGGAAAATACCTCCTGTAAGGAGCAATAAAAAAAAAGCCGGAGGTCATCGCGCCTCCGGCTAGTCATATGATTTTACTGTCTGCTTTTTAGAACTTACCACGTTTTCTAAATACAAAACCGACAAGACCTATAAGTCCGGTTGAAAGCGCAAGCAAACTCCCAGGCTCAGGAACTGTCAGCCCACTTGAGGCGATGGTCCTGCCCACATCATTAGCCAGGGCAGGTCCGACACACGCGGTAAGGATCAGGCATGCTGCCAACAAACCCAGTATCCTCATCCTCACACTTCCTTCCATTTCTACTACATTAGTGCCTGACACGACAACTCGCGGCTTTTACCGTCTATAATTGTCGCTGTCGGAAATAATTACTCGTGCCGCCGTCGCCCAGTTGCCAAACGCAGCGATCACTTGATAAGTGCAAGTTACCACATGAGTTAATGTCTGTCAATGGCGAATTTCCCTGACCCAAAAATAAATCAAGCGCTGAAAAATAACCGATCACATGCCAAAATCAGCTAAACAAGATGCCGCACGCTGTCGATACGTCAATTGGAGAGAGATATGATTAGAGCACTTTACACAGCAGCAAGCGGCCTGGTCGCCCAGGCTAACAGGCAGGATGTCATAGCCAACAATATCGCAAACGCGCAGACCCCTGGTTTCAAACGCGAAAAGGTGGTCTCATCTTCGTTCGCAAAAGAACTCCAGAGCCAGATGATAACGGCAGTCGAACGCGAGCGTCCGTCTTATCCGGATTCTCCGGTGGACCCGGTGATCGTAAGCGCAGCCTCTGCAACTGACAACTCTCAGGGGCCGATTCGCGACACGGGCAATTCGTTCGACTTTGCTATAGACGGGCCTGGGTCATTTGAAGTGAGCGCATCGAGTGGAACAAATCTCACTCGTGCAGGCAACTTCCGGCTCGACGCCGCTGGAGAGCTTTGCACAGCCGACGGGGCGAAAGTGCTTGGTGAAAATGGGACTATCAAGATACCCAACGGCAATATGAGTGTGGCCGCCGATGGCGAAGTGAGCGTGGACGGAACAAGCGTAGGCAAGATAAAGATAGTCGGCGCGCAGGCCGGTCAAACAAAAATCATGCAGGGCTGCATAGAGGGCGCGAACGTAAACATTGTTCGAGAAATGGTGGATATGATCACCAACGTCCGCTCCTTTGAAGCCAATCAAAAGGTAATCACCGCTGTTGACGGCACACTGGACAAGCTGATCAACAGCGCAGGAAACGTATAGCAGAAATACATGGAGGCATTTGAATGATCCGAGCTTTATATACGGCCGCAACCGGAATGGCAGCCCAGCAGACCAATCTGGATATCACTGCAAACAACCTGGCAAACGTCAACACGTCGGGCTTTAAAAAGACCCGCGCCGACTTCCAGGATTTGCTTTATCAAACTATTCGCTCCGCCGGGTCTTCGCAGGCTCAGGGAGTGCAGGTTCCCACGGGAATACAGGTAGGTCTTGGAACCCGCATGGCTGCCACGCAGAAGATATTTACTCAGGGCGATTACAAACAGACTGATAATGACCTTGATGTCATGATCGAAGGTGATGGTTTCTTCCAGGTGATGCAGCCGTCGGGTGAAACTGCATATACCCGTGACGGCTCATTTAAGAAGGACAGCGACGGCAAACTGGTCACATCCGACGGCTACGCAGTGCAGCCTGAGATCACAATTCCATCTGAGGCTGATGACATTACAATCGGTGAAGATGGGACGGTAACAGTCACTGTTTCGGGTCAGACAGCCCCGCAGCAGATCGGGCAAATCCAGATCGTCAAGTTTCTTAACCCGGCAGGTCTGAACAGCCTGGGCAAAAACTTATATGCCGCCACGGACGCCTCCGGTGAGCCTGCAACCGCCACACCCGGTCAGGACGGCGCAGGCACACTCAGCCAGGGCATGGTTGAAATGTCAAACGTCAGTGTAGTGGACGAGATGGTCAACATGATCGAGGCTCAGAGAGCCTATGAAGTCAACTCCAAGAGCATTCAGACATCGGATGATATGCTCAGCATAGCCAACAATCTGAAGAGGTAATTGTGATGAAGCGCGCGATCTTGATCATACAGACAGTCTATATGGCGTTCTTTGCTTGCGTCGCGGCTGATGCGGCAGCGGCCAGGGTAATCCTGCGTCCCGAGTCGGAGGTGCAGCCCGCACAGTCTGTCAAGATCGAGGATATTGCGCGCATAGAAGCTCCACAGAAACTGGCGGAGCGTATAGGCGATATCGTCGTGGCTTCAAGTCTTCTGCCCGGCAAGCACCGAAGCGTGGAGACCAAGTATATAAAGGTAAGGCTGAAGTCCGCAAACCTCGACAAGAAAGTCGATCTCGTGGGACCCGATTCGGTCGACATAGTCGGTAAATGCATCAAGATCAGTTCGGACGATCTTAGCAGTCAGGCGAAGTCGTTTGTTATGAATAGTCTTTCTGCCGAAGGGATGACCTACGATATAGTTGTGGATCGCGCTCCCAGAGAGATCACAATCGCGCAGAGCGACAATGTCGAAGTGAGGCCGAGGCTTGCAAGCGGCGGGTTCAGGCCGGGAGTAAATACCATTGTGCTCGATGTTGTCTCAGACGGCAGGACGGTGGCGACCAGCAGCGCAGCGCTGACGATCAAGACGGTAGCCGAAGTATTGGTCGCGACAAAGTCAATGCGCCAGGGTGAGGCCATTACGGCCTCCAACACATCCTGGGAGCGAAGAGACATTACATTTGTCCAGAGCGCGATTATACGCAATACCGATCAGGGCAACCAGGAATTGATAGCGAAGCGGACAATTCAGCCCGGCAGCACTATTACGACCGAATCGGTCGAGCTTCCGCCGGATGTGCGCCGCGGCGATACGGTGAACCTTGTCGTCAAGTGCGGCAACGTGATTCTACACACAACGGCTCAGGTCAAACAGGACGGCAGGGCCGGTGATACGGTCCGTGTAGTATCCGCGGTTTCACAGGATGAAGTCCGGGCACAGGTTGTCGAGCCCGGCATGGTGGAGATAGTCAGGTAGAAATAGAGAAGGCCTCCAGGTAAGATACCTGGAGGGATATCAAGGGATATCAAAGAGGTCATTATGAGAAGATCATTTATAATTCTAGCGCTTGTTTTTACAATGGCAGCTTCGGCTTGCGCGGAATCGCTGTGGCAGCCGGAGGCGGCGAAGTCGCAATACGCCGATAAGCGCGCGGCCAAAGTCGGAGATATAGTGACGGTGATCATCGTGGAGACGGCTACATCCAGCCAGTCGGCTTCTACAAACGCAAAAAAGGACTCATCCCTTAGCACCGGCGGTGGTACAGGCGCCATTCTAAAGAATATTCCCGCAGTGAGTTACAGCGGCGGTGACAGCATGAAGGCCTCCGGGGCCACCACGCGAACCAGCACGTTCACAACTACTATGACCGCTACCATTACTAAAATAAACGACAACGGCAACTTTCAGATAGAGGGCAGCCGTTTTGTGCAGACAAACGCAGAGAAGGAAGAGGTCAAGCTATCCGGTATTATCCGTCCGCAGGATATAACTACGGACAACACTGTCTCTTCCGCGTGCATTGCTGATGCCAAGATCACCCATGTCGGAAGCGGCGCCATCAGCAGCAGGCAAAAAGAAGGCATTATCAGCAAGATTTTCAAGATACTGTTTTAGTTAAGAGTTAAGAGTTGAGGGTTGTGAGTTGAGAACTTATTTGAGACAAATCATAATATCGGTAATGCTGCTTACCGTTGTAGCCGGGTCGGCGCAGGCGCAGGTCAGGCTCAAGGATATCGCCAATGTAGAGGGCGTGCGCAGCAACCAGCTTGTCGGTTACGGCATAGTGGTCGGGCTTGACGGCACCGGTGACAGCCAGCAGTCCAAGTTTACGATCCAGACTGTCGCGAACATGCTCGAAAGTTATGGGATCACGGTGTCCGCGGACAAGCTGAAACTGAAGAACGTGGCGGCGGTTATGATTACGGCCACTCTGCCCCCGTTTACAAGGCAGGGCAGCACAATCGATGCCGTAGTCTCATCTCTGGGTGATGCGCGTTCTCTGCAGGGAGGCACGCTCCTCCAGGCTCCACTTAAGGCCGGAAACGGTGAAGTGTATGCAGTAGCTCAGGGGCCGTTATCGATAGGCGGCTTCAATGCGGGCGGCGGCGGAGATTCCGTCTCCAAAAACCATGCCACAGTGGGCAGGATTCCCGGCGGAGCAATTGTAGAGCGTGAGACCAAGACTCAGCTTACTACCGAAGACAAGCTCAACGTAACACTCAACCAGAACGACTTTACGACAGCATGTCGTGCAGCCGATGCAATAAACGACCGCATAGGCGGCCAGTATGCCGAAGCAATGGACGGCAATGTAATATCCGTCAAGCTGCCGGTGGAGTATAAAGATAACCCGGTACCGCTGATCGCCATGCTCGAGTCGGTCGAACTGACAACAGATACGACTGCCAAGGTTATCGTTAACGAGCGCACAGGCACCATCATAATCGGTGGACAGGTCCGGGTGCTGCCGGTCGCGATATCTCACGGTGCGCTGACGATTAAGATTTCGTCCGATGTGACTGTTTCTCAACCGAATCCTCTCGCAAAAGGAAAGACGGTTGTGACAAAGAATAAGGACATCGACGTAAGTGAGCCGCCAAGCCATCTGGTCGAGATCGACGGATCAAGCATTGAAGAACTGGTACGCGCTCTTAACGCACTTAAGGTGACGCCAAGAGACTTAATCTCTATTCTTCAGGCAATCAAAGAAGCCGGCGCTCTGCAGGCTCAGTTGGAGATCATCTGATGAAAGTTCAGAGCACGGCTTGCAGTTTACTGGATTCGACGAGTTCCAGCACATCTGCGGCGAAGACAAAAAGCAAAACCGGCGCAAGCGATTCCGATGACAAAAAGCTCAGGCAGGCATGTAAAGATTTTGAGTCCATATTCCTTGGCTACCTGCTCAAATCAATGCGCAAGACCGTTGAAAAGAGCGATCTGATGGGTTCGAGCCAGGAAGAGGAGATATACCAGGGCATGATGGACGACGAAATCTGCAAATCGGCCGCCGAGAGCAATTCCGTCGGAATAGCAAGTGCGCTTTACAATCAATTGAGCTCACAACTCAATATGTCGAATCATAGCAAATCGCGAGGTGAAGACCAATGATACTGCCGATCAATAGCGCGGACAACGCGTTGGGCGTCCACCTGAACAAAGTATACAAGACACAGTCAATCACATCTGCACAGCAGACGGGCAGGAGCGACAACGTGACTATTTCCAAGTTTTCAGAGCTGCTTGAGCATGCCAGAGCCTGTGCTATGGCGCAGCCGGATATCAGGACCGATGTAGTTGAGAAAGCAAAAGCAGCTCTTGCCGAAGGCAATCTCGCCGGCAGCAGTGATATTGCATCATCGCTTATCAACCGCGCGGTCGAAGGGCAGGTGTAGATATGTCGACTTGTAAAGAACTCGGCGAGGCGCTGGCAGGCTGCCTGAAAGAAGTGAGCTCCCTGCTTGCGCACGCCCACACAATCACACTGAAACAGCGTGATGCGCTTGTTGCAAGCGATCCTGAAGGTATATCGGTAACCTGCAAAGCGCACGAAGAGATACTGCGCCGAGTCGCCGAGGCCGACCAGAGGGCGGCAGCTTTGGCTGTAGACCTTGCTATCGCTGCGGATATGGACCCTAATAATACGGACCCTCACTCTCTTGCATCGGCGGCGGGCCTGCCATACTCGCTGGCCATTGAGGCCGAGATGAAAGAGATATCGTCGCTTGCGGAGAAGATGCGCAGAGCAAACGAGATCAATCGTAAGCTGCTCTCCAATGGACTTGAGATCATCACCGGGTCAATGCGCGCAATCGCAAACGACCCCGGACCGTCGTCATATTCAAAGGACGCGCACATATCAGCGGGCCAGACAATGGTCTTGAGCCTGGATACTCGCGTATAGGTTATAAAGTATGTCAAGCACTTTCTTTGGGTTAGGAGTTGCATATTCGGGGCTGTCGGCGCAAAAGCGCGCCATGGATGTGCTCGCCTACAACATTGCGAACGCAAATGACCCTACCTATAAGCGTCAACAGACAATTCAGGTCGAGGGGGCGGTGCTCGCAACCTCGCAGGAAGCCTCGCCGCTCGGCAATTCCGCGATAGGCTCCGGCGTGACCAGTGGTGATGTCGAGCGAATTGTTGACAGGCTCATAGAAAACCGTCTTCGCGACGCCACTACCAAAAGCGCCCAGTGGGATTATACGCAGAACACTCTATCCCAACTTGAAACAATGCTCGGTGAGCCGAGCGATACCGGACTTCAAAATGATATAAACGTTTTTTGGAACGCATGGCAGACAGTTGCCAATACTCCCAAAGATGAATCGATCAGAAGCTCGCTGCTTGAAGACACGAGCGCCATGTGCGAGAGAATACAGTATCAGTATGGCCAGATGTCCGACATGATTGACGATCTTAACTTGGCAGTAGTTGATTCGGTAAACCAGATAAACCTGATGGCTAAGGAAGTTGGAAAGCTCAACAATGAAATAGGCGCATTGTCATCCGGCGAGATGCCGGTAAACGATCTTTTGAACCGCCGGGACGCTCTGGTGCAGGAAATTGCCAAGTACATGGATGTGACGGTTAACGGAGAGAGCGGCAGCGATCTGGTGGTGTCCTTGGGAGGCAACGTATTAGTTCAGGGCACAAAGGTAAACTTGTTGACGACAGAGACCGGAACAAACGGCCAGCAGGCTGTTGTTTGGGAGAGAGACTCGCAGCCGGTCAATATAAACGGCGGGCAGTTGTACGCAACTTTACAACTGCGTGATGAAACAATACCGGGTTATATGCAGCAGCTCGATGATATCGCAACGGAGCTTGTCTCTACCGTAAATGCGGCTCACCATACAGGCCAGACGCTTACGGGTGTGGCCGGTGGAGATTTCTTCAAGGCAGGCACAACCGCTGCGAATATCAGTCTCGACCCGAATGTCGCGTCAAATCCCAAGCTTGTGGCCGCATCAGGCTCAGATCCGACAAGCGCCGGAGCGGGCAATGGGGACATAGCTAAAGCCATTGCGAACCTCAAGAGCACTGCGACAAGCACGGGACACACGATCAACGAGATGTATGCGACCCTCATTGGTGATATCGGAAGCTCTTCAGCGTCGGCTGAAACGCAGTCGGAAGCCAGCGGCCTGTCTTTGCAGCAGTTTACCACCCAGCAGCAGGCGATTTCAGGTGTGTCGCTCGATGAAGAGATGACCAATATGATCAAGTTCCAGCAGGCATATAATGCCGCATCAAGGGTATTGACTGTAATGGATCAGATGCTACAAGTGTTGATAAACACCGGCACATAGACGATCGGAGCAATTTTAAGAGCGACTGAGCAGTGGTAGTTCCGGGCTCTTGCTCTCCACTCTCAATTCTTGGTTATTAGGAGGCACGTTATGAGAACATCGCTGAGTCAACAAATACAGAGCGCATTGATATATGCAAACAATTCGAGCCAGAAACTCTCGCTTGCGCAGAACCAGGCAGTCAGCGGTAAACGCATAATAACACCCTCAGATGATGTGCCAGGGACAAATAAAGCGCTAAGTTTGCGATCTGATATAAGTACTACGCAACAGTTTGCCGATAATATTACCGTGAGCAAGCCGTTAGTCCAGGCTACGGAGGATGCACTTTCGTCTCTGGTGGATTGTGTGCAATCGGTTAGAGATATTTTAATGACGGCAGCTTCGGATGCTTCTGATGATACGCCAAAAACATGTTCCGATCAGTTGGACGATATACTGGAGCAGATGGCGGACATTGCGAATACGAAACATACCGACCAGTATGTGTTCAGCGGAACGGCAACTGACAAGCCTGCTGTTTCTCTTAGCGGATCGGCAACGAATCCGTATCAATATGATGGAAATGCAGGGACGCGTACAACACAGGTTCTATCCTGGGTTAATCTCCAGGTGAACATACCGGGCAGCAGCGTGTTCAACTTTGATGGCAGCGCCGGAGCAGGATCTACCGATGTATTTACCATGGTCACGCAGTTGAAAGACAAGATCCTCCATGGAAGTGTAAAGGACGTAAGTGCCGAGTTGAAAAATGTTGATGACAACCTTGACAACCTGCTCTCTTGCGAGGCAAGAATGGGCTCATGGGAGTCAAGAATGGAAAATGCGTCAGACACGCTGGCCGATACAAAAACAAGATTGAAGGAGATGCTCTCCGACACCGAAGATGTAGACATGACCGAAGCAGTGGTGAATTTAAAGACTCAGCAGAATGTCTATCAAGCCGCGCTTTCGGTCACTTCTCAAATACTGAGCGTATCTCTTGCTAGTATGGATTACATGTCCTAGGAAAGGATGGTCAACAAATGAAGATTGAAACGACAAGATTTGGAGCACTGGAAATAGATGAGGAGTCTATAATCAAGATGCCCAAAGGCCCACTCGGGTTCGAGGACAACACACGGTTCATCACTATTCAGCACAGAGCCGACACCGCGTTTCGATGGCTGCAAAGCGTCGAGGAACCGTCTCTGGCATTCGTGGTGGTCGACCCGTCCACGTTTATGGACAACTATGACATCGAGATTTCAGACATGGATGTCGAAAAGCTGCAGTTGGAAAGTGATAAAGACGCTTTCGTACTGGCAATTGCCAGAATCGGTGATGGCGGTCAGCAGATAACTTTGAACCTCGCGGCGCCGATCGTCATCAACTCAAGGAACATGATGGGCTTGCAGATTGTCCTGCAGGATAACCGCTACGCGGTCACCCATCCCCTGGAAGCAATTTCAAGCAACACCGACGCCGGGACAGTTGTAAAAGTTGCTGCCTAGCATATAACGGCGAGTGAAAGGATGCACTCATCATGCTTGTACTGGCAAGAAAAATCGGTCAGTCGATAATAATTAACGATAATATAGAGGTCCTTGTAATCGAGGTGCGTGGAGATCAGGTGCGTCTGGGCATTGATGCTCCCCGAACAATCCCCGTGCATCGCAAGGAACTGCTGGAGCAGATCCGGGCGGAAAACGTCCAGGCTGCGTCCGAAGCCGATCTTGACATCGTCTCCAGGGCCGTTAACAAACTGCCCATAGATTAGGTCTTGTCTGGAGCGATAACAAGCGCCGTCTCCCGAAGCAAATGTCGGCTCGGGAGGGAAATTGGCGTGTACACACGGATATAGCCCACATAAACCACCCTCACTTTAGCTTTTCGCTATTATTGCGCAAAAATTATTTTCAGAATCCTCAAAAAATCGCTAAAGCCCTCCATATCGACTGTCGATACGTCATATGGATCAAACTCAAGCCGGTTTGCGGCTTAGAGCCCAGCCCAAGGATGGAGCGGGCATCACGAAGTTTGCGCCATACAAATGAGAACTAGAGCCTGCAATTTTAGACATTTACCAACTACTGCGGCAGGCTGCAAAAGTTCAAGGAGGAAAAAACTCAAATGTCTCTGAGAATAAATCTGAACACAGCGGCTCTAACCGCGCAGCGATTGCTCTCTAAAACGGACAGCACACTGTCGAAGACAATAGAGCGATTGTCTTCGGGCTACAGGATAAACTCTGCCGCAGACGATCCGGCGGGGTTGGTAATTTCCGAGAAACTTCGGGCGCAGGTCGGTGGTCTGAGCCAGGCCATCTCCAACGCGGGTGACGCGGTAAACATGGTAAAGACCGCAGAAGGCGCTCTTGTCGAGGTCAACAGTCTGTTGTCTTCTATGAGAGACCTGGCCGTGCACGCAGCCAACGCAGGCGCAAATGACACTGCAGCCGTAAGCGCCGACCAGGCCCAGATCGACAACGCCATCGCATCCATTAATAAGATTGCTGAGGAGACCCAGTTCGGCAACAAGAAACTGCTGGATGGCTCCGCAGGCGTCAAAACTACCGTTACCGGCCTGGCGGTTACAGGCGGCAACTTGAACTACGCCAAAACTTTGAATGATACAGACAGTGTTTGTGTGAAGGTTACTAAATTAGCTGAGCAGGCAACATTCAGCAGCAAAGACTTCGGCGCGGATGACGATGTCGCAGTTTCACTAACAGATGGCTCATTCCAGCTTACAGGCAACGGCACCACTGTTGATATAGACTATACGTCTTCAACCACTGTAGCTCAATTGGCGGCAGCAATAAATGCCAAAACTTCCCAGACTGGAATAGTCGCCACTACTGATGGTTCAGGCGTAATCAAATTCACCAGCCAGGATTATGGTTCAAATACCACAATCTCGATCACCGGCGCAGGAGATATATTGACAAGCGGACTGGCGACAGCCGCGAGTGGAGTCAATGCAGAAGCAACCGTAACTCATAATGGCAATACGGAGAACGTTTCGGATGCCACATGGGCCTCCGGCAACGGCACAACTATTAAAGACAGCCTTGGCAATACTATTAACCTGACAGTGGCTGCCGCTACCACCGGAATCAATACTTCTTACTTAGACCAGCTTGCAGTTGAAAAAGGAAGTCTGGTTTTCCAGGTTGGCGCTTACGCCGGCCAGACAAGAGATATCAACATTCAATCCTGCAACACTTCCGGTCTTGGCATGGGCGCATCCCTGACAATGCTCAGTGTCTCGGACCTGAATGTAATGACGCCTGATGATGCCCAGGAAGCTATCAATGTGCTTGATAAAGCGATCAGCGACGTTTCCAGCTTGCGGGCAAACCTCGGCGCAACCCAGACAAACGTTCTCGAAAGCTCAATCAACAGTTTGAGCGTAGCGAAAGAGAACATCGCTTCGTCGGAATCGACAATCCGCGATACCGATATGGCTGAAGAAATCGTGAACCTGACAAGGTCTCAGATACTGGAGCAGGCGGGTGTGTCCATGCTTTCTCAAGCAAACCAGACACCGCAGACCCTGTTGAAGCTGCTGCAGTAACGCTTAAATCGGGCTCTCGGCGCAGAAAATGCGCCGGGGGTCCGGTAGCTCCAAAATAAAAGTTCTATACTTTCTGAAAATACAGTTGGAATTACTGTCATCTTTCATGGAACAACTTCCTTGGTAGCGATACCGACTAGTATTTCGGCCTAGCGCCGTCGCCAATGGATTGGCGAATTAGTTCAGGGAGGAAGTATAGAACATGAGTCTAAAAGTCAATTTCAACAGTTCAGCTCTCAACGCGTATCGGAACCTGTCCACATCGGACAGTTCCCTCTCAAAGAGCATCGAGCGCTTGTCCTCGGGCTATAAGATCAACAACGCCGCGGACGACCCGGCGGGACTGGTCATTTCCGAGAAACTGCGCGCGCAGGTTGGCGGTCTGAATCAGGCCATATCCAACGCGGGTGACGCGGTCAACATGATAAAGACCGCTGAAGGCGCTCTTACCCAGGTCAACAGCCTTCTGGGCTCTATGAGAGACCTAGCAGTGCATGCATCCAACGCTGGTGCAAACGACACGGCCGCTGTTGCTGCAGACCAGCAGCAGATAGCAAATGCTCTCGCATCAATCAACAAGATCTCCGAAGAGACCCAGTTCGGCCAGAAGAAACTGCTCGATGGCTCCGCTGGTGTTAAGACCACAGTTACCGGCCTGGACGTCACCGGCGCTAATCTGAACTATGCCACTACGCTGGCTGCAACGGATACAGTAAGTGTGAACGTGACTACAGCCGCTGCGCAGGCTAAATTAACCGGCACAGTTGATCTTGGTACTGCTTTGGCAGCAGACGCATCATTCAATCTCACAGGTAATGGCACAACCGTCGCGATCAATCTAGCCACTGGTGACGACATTGATGATGCGATAGCAGCCGTCAATGCGCATACGGATAAGACAGGAATCGTCGCAACTAATGATGGCTCCGATCATCTTGTCCTGACAAGCCAGGATTATGGCGGACAAGCTGCAATTTCGTATGTTGGTGGCGCTGGTGCAACAGCTGTTATGGGAAAGACTGCTGATGCCAAAACCGGCATCGATGCAGAGGCCACAGTCACCCACTTGGTTGATGCAGCTCCTACTGCCATATCGGATGGGTCATGGACATCAGGAAACGGCACTGTGCTTCAGGACACCCTGGGCAACACGATTGCTCTAACAGTGGCTGCCGCTACCGCAACCGGTGATAAAGGCGCACAGGTCTCCACGGAATCTGGAAGCCTGGTCTTCCAGGTGGGCGCTTACTCGGGCCAGACCAGAGAGATCAACATCGCTTCGACAGCTACTGCTGACCTCGGCATAGGCGCTGTCGCAGCTAAGACTCTTGCCGACATCGATGTTACCACAGCTTCCGGCGCGCAGGATGCGTTGGACATTCTGGATAAGGCTATCGCCGACGTTTCCACCATCCGAGCCAACCTCGGCGCTACTCAGAAGAACACTCTGGAAAGTAGCATCAGTTCACTGACGGTCGCATCCGAGAACATTTCGGCTTCCGAATCAACGATTCGCGATACCGACATGGCTTCGGAAATGGTCAACTTCACGAAGTATCAGATCCTGCAGCAGGCTGGTATTTCTATGCTTTCGCAGGCAAATTCCAGCGGACAGAACCTATTGTCCTTGTTCCGATAAACCGACAATAACTAGTGGGAAAGAGCCGCATTACTATGGTTCTTTCCCATAACCCAAAACATAAGGCAAAGCGACCGCAACAAAAATCCATCGTCGCTCGCGGTCGCTGAGCCTTTTGGTTATTGGTTGGCATGGAAAGCGAGGGTATCTGTATGTCTGGTAGTATGTCGGTAGCAGGTTTGTCTTCCGGTCTTGATACTCAATCGATCATCACCAAGATCATGGAGTATGCCAAAAAGACAGAGCAGTCTCTTGAAGCAGACCAGGCAGTGGCAAAAACAAAGCTCACGGTATGGCAGGGCTTCAACTCCAAAGTCTTGTCGCTCAATACCAAGGTCGCCGCAATAGCGGATGCCGCTGATTTCAAAACCAATACTGTCACGTCGAGCAACGAAGATATCCTCACCGCGAGCGCGTCCACTTCTGCCGATCCGGGCAGTTACTATCTGACGGTATCAAAGCGCGCACAAGTGCATCAGATATCGTCACCAACCGACATTACCTACGCCAGCACAAACGATGTCGTCGGCACGGGCGATGTAAGCTTTGCATTTACAGATACAACGAAGAACTTCACCGTCAGTCTGGACTCAAACAATAACACACTTGCCGGTATGCGTGACGCCATAAACCGCGCGGGCAAAGGTGTTAAGGCAGCTATTATAAACTCCGGGACTGCCGCTGATCCTAAATATCAGCTCCTGTTGACCAGCAAAGATTCAGGCGCTGACTCGCAGTTCACAGTCTCCAACACTCTAACCGGTGGAACAGCGCCTGTCCTGACGAAAGTTATCCAGCAAGGTCAAAATGCCGAGATAAAATTAGGATCGGGTGCCGACGCTATTACCATTACTAAGAGCACAAATACTGTCACCGACCTTATTCCCGGTGTGACTTTGAACCTTATTTCTGCTGACGATACGAAACCAATCAAGATCGACATCGCGCGAGATTCCGGCACAGTAAAGACCGCAATTCAGGATTTCGTGGACGAATACAACGGTCTCGTAGATCAGTTCAAAGAGCAATTCAGTTATGACACCAGCTCTGGAGATACCGGAACTCTGTTCGGCGATTTTCAGCTTCAGTCGGTCCAGCAAAACATTATTTCTGCCCTCAGCAATCCTGTGGCGGGCCTTGATTCCAGTTTGAACTCGCTTGCTTCCTTAGGCATTACGCACGACACCGACGGCCATTTGCAAGTCAACAATTCGACCCTCAGTAAAGCTCTGGAAAACAACATGGATAGTGTAAACCGGGTGTTCAGCGCGGGTTTGGACTCAGACAGTACTTATGTCAGCTTTGCCACGTCTACATCCGACACAAAGTCATCCGGAAAAAGCTCTTGGAGCGTTCAAATTACCCAGGCTGCTACGCAGTCGCGCGTCACGGCAGGAACTGCGATGGCAGACACGCTCGGCGCTGATGAAACACTGACAGTCAATGGTAAGGATATACAGCTAAAGGAAGGCTGGACCACAGACCAGGTCGTAGAGGAGATAAACGCAAACTCCAATGATACCGGCATCACAGTCTCTGCAACAGGATACGACGGCACTGGTACCGGCAGTTATCTCACATTCAAAAGCGTCAGATATGGCTCCAACACCAACTTCTCTGTGCGCAGTAATGTCGAATCCGCGTCGGGGACCACGGGAGTTGGCAGTGTATTGATTTCCCCAAATCTTACTGGGGTGCCAGGAAAAGATGTTGAGGGAACAATTAACGGTGCGACGTGCAAGGGAAGCGGGCAGATACTTACAGTAAAAGATGAAAAAAACGACGCCAATGGTCTGTCGCTCATTATTACTGCCAATGCGCCGATGACATCCAATGTCAAGTATACTCAGGGTGTAGGCGACAGGCTCAGAAGTTTACTGAATAATATGACATCGTCAACTGGCGCCATCACACAGGCCCAAGACTCACTTAACACGACTATAAGTGACTTCGACGATCAGATTGCGGACGAAAAAGCAAAATTAACCGCAAAAGAAGACCAATTGTGGACCCAATTCAATGCCATGGAGTCGAAGATGGCCGATCTGCAGCAGCAGGGAAACTGGCTATCGTCCGCACTATCCAGCAACAGCAAAAGTAGCAGCTAGCCCGGATTATGTGGAAAGCGCATAATGCGGGTAGAGCATATCGGGCAAAATGTGGAACAAATAACTTTATCATCCAATGACTAATTGAAGGTGCAATATCCATGCCTACAGACGGTTATGCTCAATATCAGCAAAACCAGCTTCTTACTGCTTCTCCCGCTAAGCTGCTTCTGGCTGCTTATGAAGGCGCGATCAAATTCGCGCATATTGCCTCTCAAAAGATGAAAGAGGGCGACCTGGCGGAGCAAAGCAAATATATAAATAAGACAGTTGCAATAGTTGCCGAACTCCTCTCGACACTTCGAGAAGATATCGATCCAGTGCTTGTAGGCAGGCTGAAAAGCCTTTATACATACGTCATAGAGAAACTCGCCCGAGCCAATCTTCAACAGGATCAGGCTGCACTGGCCGAGGCAATAAGGATACTGTCTCAGTTGCAGGAGGCCTGGGTGGAAGCAGAGAGGATCCTGAGGGAAGATTCATTGAGGGAGAATGCGGCATGACCGAGCACTCATCGACAAGGGCAGACGCAAGTCGGATCAGGGATTATATTGCGCTCCTTGAAGAAAAAAACAAGCATCTGATCTCAATAGCTCAGTCAAGCTTGTCTCTGCGAACGGCTCTTGATCACGATCTTTCCGAATCAATTGACAGTATTCTTGCCCAGCGCGGGCAGCAGTGCTTGGAATTTGTCGAAATATGCAGGCAAACCAGAGACGACGAAGCTCTGATTGAAACCGCCAGAAATGCCGTCGGGCAAGCGGATGGGCAGTTGAGACATGCTGCAAGTGAACTGCTTGTGCAAAAGAGCAAGTCTGATTCGCTCGCCCAGGAAATACTTGACTGCCAAAAGCAGTGCGAGATAATTCTCAAATCGCGTCTGGAATCTACCTCACGTGCGCTAAAAACGTCGGTTCAGCGCAGAAAGCTGGATGCCGCCTACGGTCCTGCTCACAAGCATGCAGTGCCGAACTTTTTGGATAAGCAGAGATGACTCGATGGGCAATATCAGCAGTCCTGCTCTTGCTTGCGGGCGCTGTATCAGCCAATCCATACGCCGAGGCTATGCATACAGTCCGAGTCCTCTCGGACTCTTCTTGCGTCAGGCTCCTGTCATTTGGCAAATCTCATAACGAACGCGATATTCCGGCGTTTGTATTATCCGACTTTACTATTCCCTCGCAAAACAAAGCCCGGATATTGATATGCGCCGGCCAGCATGGCGACGAGTTTGATCCGGTAAAGTCCGTGCTTGCGCTGTGCAAAAGCCTGACGGTGGGCAGTGATCCTGATCTGCTCAAGAGATGTGCGATAATCGTTATCCCTATGGTTAACCCGGACGGTGTTGCTGACTGCAGGCGCGTCAACGGCGTGGATGTAGACATAAACCGTGACTGGATAGCCATGACCACTCGCGAGAGTCGGTTCGTAAACGGCGTAATAAGCGCCTGGAAGCCGAACCTGCTCATTGACGTTCATAATTGGAACGAGCCATCGTCCACTCCCGGAAACGCCATAGAAGCGCCGAACGCAGGGACTGGTGAACGCGCAAGCGCAATGACTGCTATCGCAAGACATGCAGGCGCTTCAAGCGGTCTTTCACTTGTATTATGTCACCCTTATAGCGATAAAAGACTTTTTCACCGGCACTACTGCTCACTCGGATATGCGGCATATTTGCTGGAGACACAAAACAACGAGTCTTTTGATGCCAGATGCAACACATATAAAGCGGCAATCAAGAGCCTTGTCATGCAGACAGTGCAAAATCAGGGTGGACGATATGTTTTGTCACCGGCGTCTATGCAGTTCAAACCGGACTCTGTCAGCACTTATCTTGATCCGGCTCCAAATGAATCGACTACCGCATCATCTATGATGGGGGCATTCGTGTTAGCTATCGCATGCGTAATTATCGTTGCTCTGATGAAACCATTTTCCCGTAACGAACAGACAGTGTGGTCAAGGCGCTACATTCTATGCGCGGTAGATCCGGAGATAGGATCGGACCGACTTGTCCATCGCCACGCCCCTCATCCGATTACCGCCAGAAGCTGGGTAAACCGCCGTCTGCGCTCTCGATATGCGCCTGCCGAGCCGGAAGATGAAGCGGACAAACCCGACAATACTGATCAGGCTCCACAAATCATCGATTACGCCGGCGTGGCATAGGAATCGCCTGCGCCATATGGTATAATAAGCGAGCGGCTTGCAATGACGGCAGCCGCTTTCAATGTGGAAACTGGAGCTTGCCATTGGCGGAAATATCACCATTCAAAGGGATTCGTTACAACAAAAACGCGGTAGATATGGGCAAAGTTACATGCCCTCCTTACGATGTTATCTCACCCGAGGAAAAACAGCGATATCTGCAGCTTCACCCCAACAATTTTGTGCGGCTGATCCTCGGCGAGGACTATGATGCCGACAGCGATTCGGACAATCGGTTCACACGGGCCAGAGGCTACCTCGAAGATTGGCTTAAAAAGGGCGTTATGCTGCAGGACGAGAAGCCGTCTATCTATATATACAAGCAGGAGTTTGAGCGTGACGGCAGGCTCTGCGCTGTATGCGGGCTCACTGTGGCTGTGAAGCTGCATGATTATGAAGATAGCGTGATCCTCCCGCATGAAAACACACTCGCCAAGCCCAAAAGCCATCTTATTCCACTCTTGAACGCGACACGTGCCAACCTGGACAGCGTCTACGGCCTTTATGCCGATGAGAATGGCGTGCTTGACGATATGATGAGCCGGGTAATGAACGCGCAGCCCAATGAGGATGTGCGCGACGCCGATTGTGTCCGCCACCAGCTTTGGGTCTTATCTGATGTGGATGAAATTCGCAGGGCAGTCGATTTTCTGGCGGATAAGCCGATTGCGATCGCAGACGGCCATCATCGCTATGAGACAGCTCTGGCCTATTCAAAAGAAGCCCGCAAAGGCGGCTGTTGTTGCTCTGGAAGCTGCGAGCTTGCTTCCGATTACGTTCTGATGACTATAGCAAACGTATATCAAGAGGATATGACGATCTTTCCCACGCACAGGGTTGTCGATAATCTACCCGATGATATGCTCGCGAACCTCGATGACCGTCTCACTGAGTTTTTTGATGTCGAGGAATCAACAAAGTCGGAACTGATAAATGATATGAGCAGGCGTGGAGCTATCGGTATATATCGACCTGGGAGAGCCGCTACTATAAAGCTCAGAGGCGATACCGGATCACTGCTTGAAGGCAGTGACGCAAGCCGAAACCTCGAACTGAATATTTTACATAAGCTGGTGCTTGAGCCTATGCTCGGCATAGATAAAGATAAGCTTCGGGACCAGACGCACATTATCTACACGCGCAATGCCGATGAGGCCATGAGCCTTGTCGACTCCGCCCAGAAGCAGATGGCATTTCTTCTCAACAATATAGAAGTAAAGGCTGTATTGGATATCGCGTCTGCGGGTGAGAAGATGCCGCAGAAAGCGACCTACTTTTATCCTAAACTCCTGAGCGGCCTTGTGCTGCGAAAGATGGACTAGCGAGATGGGTATCAGCCGACTGAGCACAGGAAATGAGTACGTTTCCATACCTGAAATTCTCACAGCCAACGGTGGGGTAGGGTGCATCGGTTTTATGCTGCGTGCATTCAGAGCGAATGTTGAGCTTCATGGCTCGCAAGAGGTACCTCTGCTAAAGCCTGTGGTCGAACTCGACGGTGAGGACCTATTTGAGGAAGATATCAAGCACGACCTGACATCGTTCTGGATACCAAACTTCGAGGTCTCTTCCCCCCGTCTGAAAGCGACATCAGTGATATTTGCGCCGCTGGAACGCAGGGGATTTGTGTGCGTGCTTACGCTTCAAAACACATCCGACAGCGATGTAAATGTCAGAGCCGGATGGAAGGGTTGTTGGAAGTCAAGTTATCACACTGCCAACCTTTCAAAACAAATGTCCGGTATGAAATACGCCAATATCAGCTCTTGGAAACCCGGTGTGCCTATTGTCGAGTATCGAGGTCACACTCCCCTGTTTGCAATGGCGCTTGTGTCCGGAAATTCCGTTCCTGCGATGATTAGCGACCTTGACAAGCACAGACAGATAACAGAGTGGACCGGCGAGAGTCTTACTGCAGCCGCCGGAGTACCGGTGTATTACGAACTGATTGACGATTATGTGCTAAAGCCGGGGCGAACCATGGATATCCCTGTCTATGTGGGTGTGGGGCTTGAAGAGGTATCGGCAATCGCATCAGCCGAAGAGATGCATGTTCAGAGCTGGGATCGGATGTTGTCCAGGCTTAGAGAATGGCTGGACAAGCACATCATGGAATGTGATGATCCTTATTTTAGGCGTATGATGAACGTCAATTCGTTCTATAACTATTTTTATTCGCAGGCTGTAACGCTCGATACGGAAGAGTTGATTCTTATGACCTCACGCAGCAGCCGAAACGACACGTGCGCATCATATAGAGATCGTGATGCCATGCGCTGGTCGTTGCCCGCGGTATTGCAGGTCGACTGGCCTCGCGCTCGCAACATGCTGATATATGCTTTTACTACTCAATTGGCCAACGTGGGAACGCGTTCGCGGTTTATCGACGGGATCGTGTTGGAGCCGGGACTTCAACTCGACCAGTTGTGCTCACCTATTCGCGCGCTCGATATGTATGTGGAAGCGACCTCGGATATGTCGATCCTCTTTGACAGGCGTGTGCAGACAGGTGTAAATACCATTCAGCAGATACTGGCTGCACAGAGGCATCTCGAGATAGCGCTTTTTGAGACTCTGCTTTTGCCTTCCGGCGAGGCTTCCATATATCCGTATGTCTGTTTTTCCAATGTGCTTGTATGGCGTTCTCTATTAGACATAAGCTACATTTATGATCGAATTCGGGACATTGACCGGGCTGAGGAAGCCAAACTCCTTGCAATGAATATCAAGGCAGCGATACAGGCTAATTTCATTGTGGACGGTCCCTACGGCAAAATGTACGCGTTTGAGATCGATCTGAATGGCAATTATCAGCTCGGTGATGATCCGACCGGCAGCCTGCAACTGCTCAGTTATTTCGGCTTTTGTTCTCCAGGTGACCAGACATACAAAAACACCGTTACATGGATTCATTCGGAGCACAATACGCTCTCGGGCAAGGGCAATGCATTTGAAGCTCAGTTGGTAAGTGACGGTTCTGGACCATCGATCATAAGTGTAGTTGCCGACTTGTTGTCGGGCCGCGAGAAAGAGGGGCTTAATTTTCTCAGGCGCGCCTCACTCGATGATGAGATCGCTTGCAGTGTAGCAGATCATGAAACCGGCCATGCCCTCAGTGGTATGGCGAACGCAAGTTGTGCCGGTTATCTGGCATTTGGGCTGCATACAGCGCTCAAGGCGATCAGTCCACAGACATCTTTGATGGAGCAGAAACGTCGACCCAGCGAGGCTCTCTATCATCCGCCTCCCGAGACCTGCCACGATACCAAAAAAGCCAGAATGTGATACGGCTCACTGCATTAGATATTAGTCACACAAAAATAGCCTGCTGTTCTTGATGAACAGCAGGCTATTTTCAAATAAAACCTGGCGACGATCTATTTTCCCGGGGCCTAACGCCCAAGTATTGTCGACCCTGGTGGGCTTAACTTCCGTGTTCGGAATGGGAACGGGTG